>DASVUA010000254.1:0-31984 GCA_036387295.1 Thermoanaerobaculia bacterium
GCGTTCGACGATACCGATTCTTTCGAACGTCCTGCTCAAGGCGGCCGACGGACGGCTGCAGATTGCCGCGACCGACCTGGATGTCACGATCCTCAGCTCGACCGGCGCCCGGATCACCACGCCAGGCGGAGTGACGATCGAAGCGAAGCGCCTGTTCGACGTCGTCCGCTCGATGCCCGACGAGGACGTGCACTTCACGCTTCAGGAAAACAACTCGATGCTCATCGAGTCGGGCACCGCGAAGTTCCGGCTGCTCGGCCTTCCCGCCGAAGACTACCCGACCCTTCCGACCGTCGACGTCGGCGACGCCTACTCGATCCCGCTGCACGAGCTGAAGACGATGGTCGGGAAAGTGAAGTTCGCGATCACGCACGAAGAAACGCGGTTCCAGCTCAACGGCGCGCTCCTCAAAATCCAGCCGAACAAGCTCGAGATGGTCGCCACCGACGGCCATCGGATGGCGCTGATCAACTTCCCTTCCGGCATCACCGGCAACGGCAAAGGGCCGAAAGCGAGCGATCTCACGATTCTCATCCCGCGCAAAGCGCTCGACGAGATCCTCCGGCTCGAAGGGGGCGCGGAGGGCAACGTCCGGTTCGGCGTCTCGGAAAACCAGCTCTTCTTCGACGCGGGCGATCGCCGGCTCATGGCGCGGATGATCGACGTCAATTTCCCGAACTACATGGAAGTCATCTCGCGCGACAACGATCGCCGCGTGATGGTCGATCGCGAGCGCCTGCTCTCCACGATCAAGCGCATCTCGCTCGTCGCGAACGAGCGGACCCGCGCGGTCCGTTTCGATTTCGCACCCGGCAAGCTCACCGTCTCGTCGACGAATCCCGAGCTCGGCGACGCGCGCGAGACCGTTCCCATCGACTACGCCGGTCAGCCGTTCTTCGTCGGCCTCAACGCGGCGTATGTGATGGACTTTCTCTCCGCCACCGATACGGCCAGCGTCTCGCTCGATCTCAAGGACGAGAACAGCCAGTGCATCGGCCGGCCCGCGTCGACGGCGGAAGATCTCCCGTACGATTACCTGTACGTCGTCATGCCGATGCGGCTGGCCTAGCTCGGTCCCCGGTCCATCCTGCGGCTTGCGCCGCAGGATAGACTGGAGGCACCAGAGTGATCCTCCGTTCCATCGCCACGCAGAACTTCCGCAATCTCGCTGAAGCCGAAACCGAGTTTCATCCGCAGGCCAACATCGTCGTCGGCCGCAACGGCCAGGGAAAGACGAACCTCCTCGAGGCGGTCTACTTTCTCGCGACGACCAAGTCGTTCCGCACCAATCGCATCGCAAGCGTTTTCCGGCACGACTCGCCGAGCATTTTCGTCAGCGGTGCCGTCGAGCGTCACAACCTGACGCGCACGCTCTCGGTCGGTCTCGAGACCGGCGAAGTGAAGCGCCGCGTGCTGATGATCAACGGCGAGAAGGTCACGCTCCCCTCTTACCTCGGCGCACTGAGCGTCTTCGCCTACTCATCCGCGCGGCTCGACGTCGTGCGCGGCACGCCGGAAGACCGGCGCCGGTTCGTCGATCGCGGCCTCGCCAGCGTGCATCCGTCGTACGTCGAACAGCTCACGCGCTACATGCGCGTGCTCAAGCAGCGCAACGCGCTGCTCGCCGCGCATTCGCTCTCCACTCTCGATGCGTGGGACAACGAGCTGATGGTCGCCGCGGCGGCCGTCCATCGCTCGCGCGGCGCGTACGCGAGCGAGCTGGCGAACGTCTTTCGCGAAATCGTGGCGCGGCATGCGTATCACGTGACGGGCGTCGAGCTCCGCTACAAGCCGAGTCTCACGGACGACATCGCCAAAATCCGCCGCCACGAGCTCCGCGCGAAGATGTCGCTGGTCGGGCCGCAGCGCGACGTGATCGAGCTCGTCATCGACGGCCGGCCCGCGGCCGAGGTGCTTTCGGGCGGCGAGCAGAAGATGATCGTGCTCTTCCTGAAATTCGCGAAACTCGAGCTCTTTCGCACCCGGCACGACGAAGCGCCGCTCTTTCTGCTCGACGACGTAGATGCTGAGCTCGATCTCGAAATCCTGCAGGACCTGCTGTCGAGGTTGCCGAATTCGACGCAGGTCTTCGCGACGTCCGCCAAAGAGGCGTTTCTGGCCTCGCTCCAGGCCGGCCCGCACCGCCGTCTAACTGTTGAAAACGGGCGACTTACAAGCGCTCGGGATTTCGCCTGAAAACGCAATAAAAGCTGTACAATTAAGCGTTCTAAATCGCGGCGAAAACCTTCTCCCCGCCGCGCCGCGGGAACAAGCCGACATCAGCATCTGGAAAGCGGGTTCGATGGCCGAGAACTACACAGCAGAAGACATCAAAGTCCTCAAAGGACTAGACGCCGTGCGCAAGCGCCCCGGCATGTACATCGGTGACACCGATGACATCACCGGTCTGCACCACATGGTCTACGAAGTCGTCGACAACGCGATCGACGAAGCGCTGGCCGGCCACGCCGACCGCGTCACCGTGACGATCCACGTCGACAACTCGGTGACCGTCACCGACAACGGCCGGGGCATCCCGGTCGACATCCACAAGGAAGAAGGACGCTCGGCGGCCGAGGTCATCATGACCGAGCTGCACGCGGGCGGAAAGTTCGACAACAACTCGTACAAAGTTTCCGGCGGTCTGCACGGCGTCGGCGTTTCGGTCGTCAACTTCCTCTCCGAGTGGCTCGAGCTCGAAATTCACCGCGACGGCAATGTCTGGCGCCAGCGCTACGAGCGCGGCCTCCCCAAAACGTCGATCGTCAAAGGCGAGGAGACGACCCAGCGCGGCACGCGCGTCACGTTCAAAGCGGACGGCGAGATCTTCTCGATCCTGGAGATGAACTTCGACACGCTCTCGCAGCGTCTTCGCGAGCTGGCGTTCCTCAACTCCGGCATTCAGATCGAGATCCGCGACGACCGCAGCGACAAACACCACGAATTCAAATACGAGGGCGGCATCGCCGCCTTCGTCAAAGACCTGAACAAGAACAAGACTCCGCTGCACGAGGCGCCGATCTTCATCCGTGACGAAGAAGACGGCGAACAGGTCGAGATCGCCCTGCAGTGGAACGACGGTTACTCCGACAGCATCTACACGTTCACGAACACGATCAAGAACGCCGACGGCGGCACGCATCTCGTCGGCTTCAAGAGCGCGCTCACGCGCACGGTCAACAAGTACATCGTCGACACGGGCGTCCTCGACAAGCTCAAGATCTCGATCGAAGGCGATGACATCCGCGAAGGGCTCGTGGCGATCATCTCCGTCAAGATCCGCGACCCGAAGTTCTCATCGCAGACGAAGGACAAGCTCGTCTCGTCCGAGGTGAAGACGTGGGTCGAGCAGGTCGTGAACGAAAAGCTCGCCGAATTTTTCGAAGAGAACCCGCGCGAAGCAAAACGCATCGCCGAAAAAATCATCGACGCTGCGCGTGGCCGTGAGGCCGCACGCAAAGCGCGCGACCTCACGAGACGAAAAGGGGCGCTCGACTCCGCATCGCTCCCCGGCAAGCTGGCCGACTGCTCCGAACGCGATCCCGCGCTCTGCGAGATCTACTTCGTCGAAGGCGATTCGGCAGGCGGTTCCGCGAAGCAGGGACGCGATCGCCGCTTCCAGGCGATCCTGCCGCTCAAGGGCAAGATCCTCAACGTCGAAAAGGCGCGCCTCGACAAGATGCTCTCCTCCGAGGAAATCCGCCTGATGATCACGGCCCTCGGCACCGGCATCGGCGCCGACGACTTTTCGGTCGCGAAGCTCCGCTACCACAAGATCATCATCATGACGGACGCAGACGTCGACGGCTCGCACATCCGCACGCTGATCCTCACGTTCTTCTACCGCCACATGCGCGAGATCATCGACCGCGGCTACCTCTACATCGCGCAGCCGCCGCTCTTCAAAGTGTCGCAGGGCAAAAAAGACACGTACCTGAAGGATGAAGTCGAGAAATCGCGCTTCCTCCTCGGCCGCATCGCCGAAGCCGTCGACGTGACGCCGGAAGGCGGCCTCGCGATTCGCGGCGAAGCGCTGATCAACATGCTGCAGCGGATGGAAGAGTTCCGTCAGCACGGCCGCAAGCTCGCCGTTCGCAGCATTCCGCGCGACGCGCAGGAAGTGCTCGTGCGCGAGCAGTTCATCGACCGCACCGCACTCGCCGATGACGCGAAGCTCGCCTCGCTCGAGCAGGCGCTCACGAAAGCCGGCTTCCTCGATGTGCGCGTCGTGCGCGACGAGATCACCGAGACGACGTCCGTGCAGTTCCGCGCCGGCAACAACGGCAACGGCAAGACCTTCTACGTCAACAACGACCTCCTCGGGCAGTACGAGTTCCGTCAGTTGATCAAAGCCTACGACCAGCTTTCCGCATTCGGGCTGCCGCCGTACGCCGTCAAGCACGGCGACGACACGATGCACTTCACCGACATCGACAGCCTGCTCGAACAGATCTACAAAATCGCGGAAAAGGGTCTCTCGATCCAGCGCTACAAAGGCCTGGGCGAAATGAACCCCGAGCAGCTCTGGGACACGACCATGAACCCGACCACGCGCCGCCTGCTGCAGGTCACCGTGCAGGACGCGGTCGGCGCCGACGAAATCTTCACGATTCTCATGGGCGATCAGGTCGAGCCGCGCCGCCTCTTCATCCAGGACAACGCGCTCGAAGTGAAGAATTTGGATATCTAAGTGGAGCGGCGGGCTCTTAGCCCGCCGACCATCAATGCCGGCGGGCTGACAGCCCGCCGCTCCACCAGAACGAAAACATGGCTGACGACACCACCGATACACCGCAATTCATCGAGCAGCGCTTCCCCGTCAACATCGAAGACGAGATGCGCAAGTCGTATCTCGACTATGCGATGTCCGTCATCATCGGACGCGCGCTGCCGGACGTCCGCGACGGGCTCAAGCCCGTGCATCGCCGCATCCTCTACGGCATGTACGAGCAGGGGAACACGGCCGGGAAGGCGTACAAAAAGTCGGCGCGCATCGTCGGCGACGTGATGGGTAAGTTTCACCCGCACGGCGACAGCGCGATTTACGACACGGTCGTGCGCATGGCGCAGGATTTTTCGATGCGCTATCGGCTCGTCGACGGCCAGGGCAACTTTGGTTCGCTCGACGGCGACAACCCCGCCGCGATGCGTTACACCGAGGTGCGGCTGACGCGCCTCGCCGAAGAACTGCTGCGCGACGATATCGACAAAGAAACCGTCGACTGGGTGCCCAACTATGACGGCTCGCTCTCCGAGCCGTCGGTGCTTCCGTCGAAGTTCCCGAACCTGCTCGTCAACGGCTCGTCAGGCATCGCCGTCGGCATGGCCACGAACATTCCGCCGCACAACCTCGGCGAAGTGATCGACGCCTGCCTGATGATGATCGACAACCCGAATTCGACGGTGCAGGACCTCATGACCGTTCTCCCCGGGCCTGACTTTCCGACCGCCGGTTACATCCACGGACTCGAAGGCATTCGTCAGGCGTACGAGACCGGCCGCGGCATCATCCAGGTGCGCGCGCGCGCGATCATCGAAACGCAGAAGAAGAGCGAGAGGCAGCAGATCGTCGTCACGGAAGTTCCGTACATGACGAACAAAGCGCGCCTGCTCGAAAAAATCGCGGAGCTCGTACGCGACAAGCGCATTGAAGGCATCTCCGATCTGCGCGATGAATCCGACCGCGAAGGCATCCGCGTCGTCATCGAGCTGAAGCGCGACGCGATCCCCGAGATCGTCCTCAACCATCTGTATCGCAACACGCAGATGCAGACGACGTTCGGCATCATCTTCCTCGCCATCGCGAACAACAAGCCGGAGGTGATGGACCTCGGCACGATCCTCCGTCACTTCATCGAGCATCGCAAAGAGATCGTCGTGCGCCGCACGCGCTTCGACCTGCGCAAAGCAGAAGAGCGCGCCCACGTTCTCGAAGGTCTCGTCCGCGCACTCGACGTCCTGGACGAACTGATCGCGCTCATCCGCGCGAGCCGCACCGGCGCGGAAGCGAAAGAAGGCCTCATCGCGCGCTGGCAGTTCAGCGACATTCAGGCGCAGGCGATTCTCGACATGCGCCTGCAGCGACTCACTGGACTCGAGCGCGAAAAGCTCGTGCAGGAGTATCAGGAAATCCTCGCGCTCATCGCGCGCCTGCGCGAGATCCTCGCGTCCGAGCGGCTGGTTCTCGACATCATCGCCGGCGAGCTGCGCGACATCCGCGAAGCGTACGGCGACAAGCGCCGCACCGAGATCATCCCCGACACGAGCGAGATCTCGATCGAAGATCTCGTGGCCGACGAAGACATGGTCATCACCGTGTCGCGCGGCGGCTACATCAAGCGCTCCCCTCTTTCGATGTACCGGTCGCAGCGCCGCGGCGGCAAGGGCCGCATCGGCATGCAGACGAAGGAAGAGGACATCGTCGAACATCTCTTCGTCGCTTCGACGCACGCGTACGTGCTCGTCTTCACCGACCGCGGCCGGATGTACTGGCTGAAGGTGTACGCGGTGCCGGAAGTCGCGTCGAACGCGCGCGGCAAAGCGATCGTCAACCTGCTGCCGCTCGAGCAGAACGAAAATGTTCGCGCTCTCCTCACCACGCGCGACTTCACCGAAGGCAAGTACGTCGTGATGGCAACGCGCGGCGGCAAGATCAAGAAGACGGCACTCTCGGCATTTTCGAATGTGCGCGCCGCCGGCATCATCGCCATCGATATCTTCGAAGGCGACGATCTGTACGCCGTGCGCCTCTCGAAAGGGAACGACGAGATCTTCGTCGCGACGCACCAGGGCATGGCCATTCGCTTCCCCGAATCGCATGTGCGTCCGATGGGACGCGGCGCTGCGGGCGTGAAAGCGATCACGCTGCGCGGCGACGATTCTGTGATCGAGATGGACGTGCTCCCGGCGTCGAGCGATGCTCCGCTGCCGGCGGATGAAGAAGTGATCGATGCCGCGGTGAGCGAGGAGCTCGTGGCCGAGGAGCTGGCGGTCGACGAAGTCGCATCCGAAGAGCTGATCGAAG
Organism: Thermoanaerobaculia bacterium; assembly: GCA_036387295.1. Classification (GTDB taxonomy): domain Bacteria; phylum Acidobacteriota; class Thermoanaerobaculia; order Gp7-AA8; family Gp7-AA8; genus QHVT01. The sequence continues at coordinate 7,025 of DASVUA010000254.1, forward strand.
AAAGCGTCGATGCGGAAGGCGAAGAAGATGTCGCGCCTCCTGCTGACGATCGCGGCTACATCCTGACAATCACGGAGAAAGGCTTCGGCAAACGGACGCCGGTCACCGCGTATCGTCTGCAGCGCCGCGGCGGACTCGGTCTTTCGAACGTGAAGATCACGGAGAAAAACGGCAAAGTTGCGGGGCTCGCGCACGTGAGCGATGACGAGCAGGTGCTGCTCATTACCGAACAGGGAATGATGATCCGCACGGGCGTCGACAGCATCCGCATCGCCGGACGCAAGACGCAGGGCGTTCGCGTGATCAACATCGACGAAGGCGATACCGTCGTCGCCGCGGTGAAGCTGCTCGATCGCGAGCAGCCGGAAGAAGAAGCGGTCGACGAGCTGGCCGACGACGCGCTCGAAACCACGAACGAATCAGACGAAACGCCGGAAACGCCGGACGACGAGCCGGTGCACTGAATCGGGCCTCGCCAGCGAGTGTGGAGTGCGGCCAACGCCGCGCTCCACACCTGACCGGCGTCCCGGAGAATCTTTTTGCATGCGCCCTACGCGTGAACGTATCGAGCACCTCGCACGCGAGCTTGTCGACGCACTCGCCCGCTCGCGCTCGGTCGTGTTTCTGAAGCAGCGCGAAGCCGTGCGCCAGGCTGTCTCGCAGGCGCTCGCCGAGGAAATGCGCCGCGAAGAACAGCGCGAAGAAACCGCCCGCCGCCGCCTCGCCGCATTGGACGAACCACGTCCGAACACGAAAGAGTGGCAGGAGCTCTTCCTCAAATTCATCGAGGAAGAAGCCGTCCGCGACGGCCTCGATTCGTAAACGAGTCGGGAGTGGCGCCCGCGCAGTACTCTGTGGAGCGGCGGGCTCTCAGCCCGCCGGCTGTTGATGAGCGTCGGCGGGCTAAGAGCCCGCCGCTCCACAATAAGAGACGGTGTGAATGCGTGATCGGCGTGCTCAGTGCCGACGCAGGCGGCGCTTCTTGCGGCCGCCGGACGGGTCGTCCGTGCCGCTCTCGGGCGCGTCGAGTTGCGTGGCGTCGCCGTCGACGACCGTCTCGTCGGTCACGACGCTGCTGCTGACGCCCGGATTCGCAGCTTGCTGAACTGGTGCGCTCTGAACAGCCGGCGCACTGAGCATGTCGTTCGACGAGCCGCGCAGCGTGACATCTTCGTCGGCAATCATGCGGCGGAGGCGCTGTGCTTTCGTCCGCTCGAAAATGCCGCCGGCGTTTCCGGCCGGGATCCAGCTGTTGCCGGCGCACTTCGGGCAGCGCCCGCGGAACGCGATGTTCTTTCCGCAGTCGGGACAGATGATGACCAGCGAATGCGAGAGCTCGAACTTCTGCTCGCCTTCGGCATCCAGACTGTTGAGGAACGCTGCTAGATTTGTAAACGTCTCGTCGAGAGGCATCGGTACTCCGAGCCGGACCTTACTGCATGCGACATGCCGGGGCGAAGGCGGTGCCGTCGCGGCGCGAAGGCGCTTGGGTGCAGCGTCGCGAGAACGCTGTTCTACCAAGCCCCTCGAGCCGCGTGCCTCCACGTGAACGCGCGCGTTCCCGCGGAGATCCACCCAAGCGCCTCCGCGCCTAAGCGCCTCCGCGCCTGCGCATCGCGCATCGCGCGCCTCAAATCCTCATCACATCAAACTGCTCGTGATGCAGCGACTCGTCCGGCTTGAACACGAGGTGGATTCCGAGCGAGCGCTCGACCTCTTCGAAGATCGGGTCGCCGGTGTGCAGCGTTCCGTAGACGAGCGGGTTGACGCGCACGATTACATCCTGCCCCTCGTGCAGGTCGCGCAGCTTCATCAGCTCGCGCCACACTTCCAGCGCGACCGTGGTGTTCGACTTGATGCGGCCGCTGCCGCCGCAATACGGACAGGCCTGCGTGAGCGAGCGCTCGAGGCTCTGCCGCACGCGCTTGCGCGTCATCTCGATGAGGCCGAACTCGGAGATCTGCAGGATCTTCGTCTTCGAGCGGTCTTTCTTGATCTCGTGCTCGAGCGCTTCGAACAGCTTGTGCCGGTTCGACGCCTCTTCCATGTCGATGAAATCGAGGACGATGATTCCGCCGAGGTCGCGGAGGCGAATCTGCCGGACGATCTCTTTCGCCGCCTCGAGATTCGTGCGGAAGACCGTCTCCTCGAGATTCTTCTTCCCGACGTATTTGCCCGTGTTGACGTCGATCGCCACCAGCGCTTCGGTCTGATTGATGACGATGTAGCCGCCCGACTTCAGCCATACCTTCGACTTGAGCGCCTTGGCGATCTCCGGCTCGATCCCGAACTCGTCGAAGATCGGCTCGTCGCGCCGGTAAAGGCGGACGCGCGAGACGAGCTGCGGCTGAATCTGATCGAGGAACTCCACGATCCTCTGATACTGCTCGATCGAATCGACCCAGACGCTTTTGAACTCGGCCGACAGCACGTCGCGGATCGTGCGGAGCACGAGATCGAGATCGTGATGAATCGGCGTTGCCGCCGCCGACTTTTCCGCGCGGCGGCGAATCTGATCCCACAGCTCGGTGAGATAGCGGAGGTCGGCGAGAAACTCTTCTTCGCCGCGTCCCTCTCCCGCCGTCCGGACGATGAAGCCGCCGTGACCGTGCGGCCGGATGCGGTCGAGGATTTCTTTCAGCCGGCCACGTTCCGCTTCATCCTCGATGCGGCGCGACACGCCGATGTGATTGACCGTCGGCATGTAGACGAGGAAACGTCCCGGCAGCGTGACGTGGCTCGTGATGCGCGCCCCTTTGCCGGCGATCGTGTCTTTCGACACCTGCACCACGATCTCCTGTCCTTCGCGCAACAAGTCGGAGATCGACGCTTCGGTGCGGTGCGGATGAGGGACGTCGTCGAGATGCAGCTCGTCGGGCGTTTCGCTCTCGTATTCTTCGAGCTCTTCGAGCACGTCGGAAACGTAGAGGAACGCATCGCGCTCGAGGCCGAGGTCGACGAAGGCCGATTGCATCCCCGGCAGGACCTTCGTGACGCGTCCTTTGTAGATGTTGCCGACGATCGTGCGATGCCGCGTCCGCTCGACCCACAGCTCCACGACCTGCCCCTCGTCGAGTACGGCGATGCGCGACTCGTGTCGGGTTGCATTGATCACGATCTCGCGCGACATGGCGGCGCGAATTGTAGACTGCCGGACGGTGCCGACGGCGATCTACTTACGAGGGAAATGGAAGCTCGCCCCACCCGAGTCGAGCGGCAAATGCTGGAATCCATCCCCCGCCCGATCCGTTACCCCGCTCGCCTGCCTTGACGGAGGGGAAGCCGGATGCTATTTTGCGCCCCCCTTCGGAGTCACAGCACTCCGGCATAGCTCAGTTGGTAGAGCAGCGGACTGTTAATCCGCGGGTCGTAGGTTCGAGTCCTACTGCCGGAGCCACTTCGAAGCCTCACGGTCGCCACAAGGCGACCGCGCACCTGCGCGACCGACGCCGCGCGCTCCCACTCCCCCGCGCTGAAGCACGCGCGCTCCTCGGAGGTTTTGCGATGACGTGGTTCTCCGATGACGCGGTCGCGCATCCGCACAACGCTGCCGATGCGCCAGACCTGGCGGGGACGCGCTATGAGCTCGTGCGCGAACTTGGCCGTGGCGGAATGGGCGTGGTGTACGAAGTGCGCGACGTGGAACTGCATCGCAGTGTCGCGATGAAAATCGTCGACGAGCCGGCGCGCGAGTAGCGAACGCGCAACGCCGCATTGGAAGTAGAACACCCGCCGTCCGCAAGCAGGACAGGCGGATTGCGATCCGGATTACTCCGGCGCGTCTTCTTTGCGATTCGCGCCGGAGCTTTTCGCGATACACACTGTCTTGATGTTCGTGAACTCGCGGATGCCGTAGACGCCGAGCTCGCGGCCGAATCCCGAATGCTTGGTCCCGCCGAACGGAATGCGCGGATCGGAAGCGACCATCGCATTCACGAACACCTGTCCCGACTCGATCTCGGCGATGAACATCTCGGTCTCGGCGGCGTCGTTCGTCCAGACGCTCGCACCGAGCCCGAAGATCGTCGCGTTCGCGAGCCGCACCGCTTCCTCTGCACTCTTGACGCGGAACAGCGACGCCACCGGCCCGAAGGTCTCCTCGGCATACGCGGGCGCGGATTGCGGAATGTCGCGCAGCACCGTCGGCGCGTAGAAGTTCCCCCGGTCGCGCAGGCGCTTGCCGCCGGTCAACAGCTTCGCCCCCGCACGCACGCTCGCGTCGACCTGCTTTTCGATGTCGTCGGCAATCTGCGGCGTCGCCAGCGGTCCGACTTCCGTCGCTTCGTCCATCGGATCGCCAACGGTCAACGCTTCCATTGTCGCGACGAACCGCTCTTCGAACGCGTCGGCGATCTCTTCGTGCACGATGAACCTCTTGGCCGCGATGCACGACTGGCCGTTGTTGACGACGCGCGCCTTCACGCCGGTCTTCACCGCTTCCTCGAGATCGGCGGAAGGCATGACGATGAACGGATCGCTGCCGCCGAGCTCCAGCACGGTTTTCTTGATCTGCTTTGCCGCGCTCGACGCGACGCTCGCGCCGGCCGGCTCGCTGCCGGTGAGCGTGGCTGCGCGAACGCGCTCGTCATCGAGCAGCGCCGCGACCTGCTCCGACCCGATCAGCAAGGTTTGAAACTCGCCGCGATCGAAGCCCGCCTCGCGCAGGAGGTCTTCGATGGCGAGCGCGCACTGCGGCACGTTCGAGGCGTGTTTCAGGAGGCCGACGTTGCCGGCCATCAGCGCCGGCGCGGCAAATCGGAACACTTGCCAGTAGGGAAAGTTCCACGGCATCACGGCCAGAATGATGCCGAGGGGGTCGAAACGGACGTAGCTCTGCCGGGCGTCGGTTGCGATGAGCTCGGGCGCGAGATAGTGCTCGGCGCGTTCCGCGTAATGGCGGCAGACGGTCGCGCATTTACGCACCTCCGCCACCGCCGCGCTCAGCGGCTTCCCCATCTCCAGCGTGATCGTGCGCGCGAGCTGCTCCGCGCGCTCCTCGAGGATTTCGGCCGCTCTCAGCATGCGCGCCGCGCGCTCGCTGAACGAGCGGGCGCGGTTGATCGCGAATGCTTCCGACGCCTTCAGCAGCTTCTGTTCGACGTCATCGCTCGACAGCGCCTCGAACGACGCGATTGTTTCTCCGGTGGCGGGGTTCACGCTGGCAATCGGCATGAGGCGGGATGATATTCTGTCGTCCGCCTGGTCCAACAGGCACCACCTCAAAATCGAACAACACTGAAGGGGAGCTCATGAGCGTTCGCGGAACCCTCGTCCTGCTATTCGTTTGTCTCTTGTTACCGGGAGCGCTGTTCGCGCAGAGCAGCACCGGGTCAATCTCCGGCACCATCCTCGACGAATCCGGCGCGGCGCTGCCCGGCGTCACCGTGACGGTGACGAATGCCGCCACCGGCGCCACACGGAGCGCCGTCACGAACGGCAGCGGCTACTACCAGGTGGCGCTGCTGCCGCCGGGCGAGTACGCCGTCGACGCGATGCTGGAAGGCTTCCAGCCGGTGCGGCGCGACCGCGTCACCGTCAACGTCGGCAGCGCCGTCACGCTCGACCTCCCGCTGCGGGTCGGATTGACCGAGACCGTCACCGTCGTCGGCACGGCGCCGCTCGTGGAAACCGAGCGGACGCAGGTCAGCTCCGTCGTCAATGAAACGGCGATCGAGAACCTCCCCACCAACGGCCGCAACTTCATCGATTTCGTGTTGACGACGCCTGGCGTCGTGAAGGACGTGCGCCAGGGCGACATCAGTTTTGCCGGCCAGCGCGGCACGCTCAACTCGCTCGTCATCGATGGCGCGAACAACGACAACACCTTCTTCGGCCAGGCTCTCGGCCGCACCGGCTCCGGCCGCGCGCCGTACCAGTTCTCGCAGGAAGCGGTCAAAGAATTCGTCGTCAACACGAACGCCTACTCGGCCGAATACGGACGCGCAGGCGGCGCGGTGATCAACGTCGTCACGAAGTCGGGCACCAACGACGTCGACGGCTCGCTCTTCTACTTTCTGCGCGACAAGAACTACAACGCGAACGATTACATCAACGTGATCAACAAGCGGGCGAAGAGCCCGTATCACTTCGATCAGTACGGCGCGAGCGCCGGCGGCCCCATCGTCCCGAACCGCCATTTCTTCTTCATCAATTACGACGCACAGCGGAACTCGATTCCGAACCTCGTCGTCCTCGGCCGCCCCGCGGCCGGCTTCCCGACCGATGATGCAACCGCTGCCGGTCTCGCGAAACTCAATGCGCTGGCAGAAAGCTATTCGCGCAATCAGGATCAGGACGTCTACCTCATCAAGACAGATCACGAGCTCGGCGCGGGTGGAAATCACCTCACGTTCCGCCTGAACCGCCAGGAGTTCGTCGGAAAGAACTTCGAATCGGGCGGCCTCACCAACGCGCTCGAACATACGGGCGACTCGAACGTGCTGACCGACACGTACGCCGCCTCGCTCGGCTCCACGCTTTCGAGCGCATTGTTCAATGAGGCGCGCGTGCAGTACGCGAAGGATCACGAACCGGGTCTCGCCAACAGCGCGATGCCGGAAGCGGTGATTCGCCAGGGCGGCGTGACGGTATTGACCGTCGGCCGCAACTTCTTCAGCCCGCGCGAAACGACGATCAAGCGCTACCAGCTCGCCGACACACTCACGTACGTTCTGCACGACCACACGCTGAAGACCGGCTTCGATTACAGCCACGACGAAATCCTCAATTACTTTCCGGGCAATTTCTCCGGCTCGTACCAGTTCGACAGCATTGCCGATTACCAGAACGGCAAAGCCTCGCGTTTCCTGCAGGCCTTCGCCGGCCCCGGCACTTCCGGTGCGACGACGAATCCCGACATTGCAGAAACCGGCCTGTTTCTTCAGGACGAATGGCGCGTTCTTCCGTCGCTCACGCTGAACATGGGTTTGCGGTACGACCTGCAGAGCATTGCGCAGCCCGACGTCCGGAATACCGATGCCCAACTTCTCGCGGCAGGCATCGATACGAGTGTCGTCCCTGAAGACACCAACAACATCGCGCCGAGACTCGGCTTTGCCTGGACGCCGACCGCTGACGGCCGCACTGTGGTGCGCGGCGGTTATGGCATTTTCTATGGCCGCACGCCGGCGATCATGATCGGCACCGCGCATTCGAACAACGGCATCAACGTCCAGACCATTACGTTCACCGGAAATCTCATTCCGCAATACCCGAACATCTATTCGTCGCTGCCGACGGGCGTCACGCTGCCGAAGCCGACGATCTTCGCGTTCGATCCCGATTTCCAGAATCCTGAAGTGCACCAGGCCAGCCTCGGCGTCGAGCGCGGCCTGACGAACGACATCAGCATCGGCCTCAATTACCAGCACGTGCAGGGAAATAATCTCCAGCGCTCGATCGACTACAACGTCGGCGGCAGAACGACGGCCACGACCCCGATCGCCGGCGGCGGTGAAGCGAGCTATGTGCGCTACACGACGCGCCCGCTGACGAACTTCGCGCGCGTGATCCTGTTCCAGAGCAGCGCCGACTCGCGCTACAACGGCTGGACGGTCGACCTCAATAAGCGCTTTGCCCATCACTGGCAGGCGCGCCTCGCATACACGTGGTCGAAAGTCGAAGACAACCGTCCCGACGCCACCGCGGTCGTGCCGGGCGGCTCGGACGACGCCAAATACATTCAGGATCCGCTCGACATCGACGGTGACTGGGCGCCGGGCGACAATGACGTGCGTCATCGCGTCGTACTGAGCGGCGTCTGGGATCTGGGCGGTTACACGCAGTCGTACCGCGGCTGGAAACAGTGGCTGCTGGGCGGCTGGTCGCTCAGCGGCATTGCGGCGTACCAGACCGGTCAGCCGTATACCGCCATCGTCAGCACGGACCTCAATAACGACGGCAATACGCGCAATGACCGCGCACCCGGCTTCGGCCGCAATTCGTTCCGCCTTCCGAGCACGTTCTCAGTCGACCCGCGTATCGCGAAATCGATTCCCGTTGCAGGCGTGATGCAGGTGCAATTGATCGCCGAAGCATTCAACGTCTTCAATCGCAGCAACGTGAACGCGGTGCGCAATACGTATTACGGATTCCAGAACGGTCAGCTCGTGCCGCAGACGAATCCCAATACCGGATTCGGCTCGCCGACCACGTCCGCCGGCCCGCGCATCGTGCAGCTGGCCGCGAAACTGACCTTCTGATTCAGACGACGTTTCTGTAATGACAGAACGGCCGGAGGCAGCATCGCTGCTCTCCGGCCGTTTTGTTTGTGGCGCCTGTGTGAAGCTCAAAGAATGTAGCGCGACAGATCCTCGTCTTTGATGACCCCCTCGAGGACGCGCTGTACATACGCCGCGTCGATGACCACTTCCTGACCGCCCATGTCGGTGGCTTCGAACGAGAGCTCGTCGAGCAGCCGTTCGAGAATCGTGTGCAGACGCCGCGCGCCGATGTTCTCGGTCTTTTCATTGACGACCGCCGCATAACGCGCGATCTCACGCACCGCGTCGTCACTGAACGTGAGCGTCACGCCCTCGGTGCTGAGCAGCGCGATGTACTGTGCCGTCAGAGCGTTCTGCGGCTCGCGCAGAATGCGCTCGAAATCGTTCTCGCTCAATGACTCGAGCTCGACGCGGATGGGGAAGCGTCCCTGCAGCTCCGGAATGAGATCGGACGGCTTCGACACGTGAAACGCGCCGGCGGCGATGAAGAGGATGTGATCGGTCTTCACCATGCCGTACTTTGTATTGACGGTCGTCCCTTCCACGATCGGCAGGAGGTCGCGCTGCACGCCTTCGCGGGAGACGTCCGGACCGTTTGCAGCATTCTGACGTCCGGCGATTTTGTCGATCTCGTCGAGGAAGACCATTCCGCTCTGTTCGACGCGCTCGATCGCTTCGCGCGCGACGTTCTGCTGATCGAGCAGTTTCTCGGCCTCTTCCTGGATCAGGATCTCGCGGGCGTCACCGACGCGCATCTTCTTCGAGCGCGTCTTGTTGCCGAACAGGCCGCCCATCATGTCCTTCATGTTGACGCCCATCTCTTCGACGCCTTGCGGCGTGAAGATCTCGAACGAGGGAAAGCCGCCCTGATCCTTGACGTCGACCTCGATCTCGCGCTCGTCGAGCTTTCCTTCGTCGAGCCAGCGGCCGAGCTTTTCGCGCGTATCGGTGGATGGTTCTTCCTGCTCCGGCGGCGCGACGAACGCCGGCCGCGCGCGCGGAGGACGGGAGTCGGGCAGCAGGATGTCGAGAATGCGCTCGCGTGCGTTCCGTTCGGCGGTGCCGCGCACCATCCTGTTCTTCTCGTCTTTCACGAGCTTTACGCCGATCTCGGTGAGGTCGCGCACGATCGATTCGACGTCGCGCCCGACATACCCGACCTCGGTGAATTTCGAAGCTTCGATCTTGAGGAACGGCGACCGCGTCAGGCGCGCGAGACGCCGAGCGATTTCCGTTTTTCCGACGCCGGTCGGCCCGATCATGATGATGTTCTTCGGGGCGATGTCTTCGCGCATGTCGGCCGGGAGCTGCTGCCGCCGCCAGCGGTTGCGCAGTGCGATCGCGACCGCACGTTTGGCCGCGCGCTGGCCGACGATGTAGCGGTCGAGCTCACGCACGATTTCCTTCGGGGTGAGACGCTCCGCATTCACCAGGGAGTCGTCGAGATTGGAGGGGAGTTGGATGACCATTCGTTTTAGAGAGTCTCGACCGTGATCCGGTCGTTCGTGTAAATGCAGATTTCTGCCGCGATGCGCAGCGATTCCTCAGCCACCTGCGCCGCGGTCATCGAGGTGTGTTTCATCAGCGCGCGCGCGGCCGCGAGCGCGAACGAGCCGCCGGAGCCGATCGCGAGAATGCCGTCATCCGGCTGGATCAGATCGCCGGTGCCGGAGATCAGGTAGGCGCGCTCCGCATTCGCCACGATCAGCATCGCCTGCAGCTGGCGGAGGTACTTGTCCATGCGCCAGTCTTTCGCGAGCTCGACCACCGAGCGCTCCATGTTCCCGCGATACTCCTCGAGCTTTGCCTCGAAGCGGGCGTACAGCGCAAACGCGTCCGCCGCCGAGCCGGCGAAACCGGAAAGGATCTTGTCGTGGTAGAGGCGCCGCACCTTCGCCGCGCCATGTTTCATGACCGTATTGCCCACCGTCACCTGCCCATCGCCCGCCATCGCTACCTGGCCGTCGCGACGAACGCAGATGACCGTCGTTGCCCGAATCACCATGTCTTCCATCGCCAACGATCGTATCGCACCCTGTTCGGATCAACGGTTCCAGTGGAGCGGCGGGCTCTCAGCCCGCCGTGGCGCGGGTAGAGAGAAGCGTTCGTTTTTGCGGATCGATATTCGGCGGGCTAAGAGCCCGCCGCTCCACTGGAGGCGCTCCAAACAGGCGATCGGCTGACCGGAACGCCGCGGTGCCTACAGGCCCGGAAAATCGCCGGGGACTGGCGCGATCAGCGTCTGGCCAAAGTAGCGGTGGCCGAGCTTCCAGGCGTGGAGCAGCATGCGGGGCGCTTGCATCGTCGAGCCGTAGCGGCGATCGCCGACGACCGGGCGCTCGATTGAGCGGAGGTGGACGCGGATCTGGTGCATGCGGCCGGTGAGGATCTCGCACTCGAGCAGCGTCGTGCCGTCAAGCTTTCGCAGCGGACGGACGATGGTGTGCGCGTCCTTACCGCCGATCGGCGATTCGATGGTCGTCTCTTTCTCGATCGAGCCTTCCGCCACGGCGAGATAGGTCTTCGAGATCTCGCGTGTTGCGAAGAGTGCGGACAGCTCGGCCGCCGCGCGCCGCGTTTTCGCGAACACCACCACGCCGCTCGTTTGCGTATCGATGCGGTGCACGACGTAGATCGTGCGGTAGCGGAGCCGGAGCAGTTCCTCGAGCGAGCGCTGCGTCCGTTCGCGCGCCGGCGAGGTCGCCATGCCGGCAGCTTTGTTGATCGCGACCCAATCGCGCGTTTCGCGAATGACGGTCAGCTCGGGGAGCTCTTCGACGATCGCGATGCGATCGCGCTCGCTCACTTCGCGCGACGCCACCGCCACCGCGCGGTCATTCACCAGCACGCGCTTCTGCGCGATGAGCTCGCGCGCTTTGCGCCGCGAAAGCTCCGGGTGCCGCGCGGCGATGGCCTGATCGAGACGCATGAAAAAGGGCGAGCCGAAGCTCGCCCTTACGATACGTCAAAACGGTGAGTGTCGCCGTTACTTGCGGACCATCCGCTCCGGCTTCGCGGCAGCGGCGTCGCCGCCTTCGATGAGGGTCAGCTCGGGGCCGCCGATGCCGAGGATGCGGCGAACCTTGCCTTCGATCTCGCTGGAGAGATCGACGTTTTCCTTGATGAAGAGCTTCGCGTTCTCGCGTCCCTGGCCGAGGCGAACGTCGCCGTAGGAGAACCAGGAGCCCGACTTTTCGATGATCTTGTTCTCGATCCCGATGTCGAGGAGCTCACCGGTCTTCGAGATGCCTTCGCCGTAACCGACGTCGAACTCCGCCTGGCGGAACGGTGCCGCGACCTTGTTCTTGACGACCTTCACCTTCACGCGCGATCCGACCACCTCGTCACCTTCCTTGATCTGGTTGGTGCGGCGGATGTCGAGGCGGACCGACGAGTAGAACTTCAGGGCGCGGCCGCCGGTCGTGGTCTCGGGGTTGCCGAACATCACGCCGATCTTTTCGCGGATCTGGTTGATGAAAATCATGGACGTTTTTGATTTCGCAAGAATGGCTGTTAATTTGCGCATTGCCTGCGACATCAATCGTGCCTGTAAACCTACATGAGAATCGCCCATCTCGCCCTCGAGCTCGGCGCGCGGCACGAGTGCGGCCACCGAGTCGACGACGATGACGTCGATCGCGCCCGAGCGGACGAGCACTTCCGCGATCTCGAGCGCCTGCTCGCCCGAGTCGGGCTGCGAGACGAGAAGGTTGTCGACGTCGACGCCGAGCTTCTTCGCATATTCGGCGTCGAGCGCGTGCTCGGCGTCGATGAACGCTGCCAGCCCGCCGGCGCGCTGCGCCTCGGCGATCACGTGCAGTGAGAGGGTCGTTTTACCGGACGATTCCGGTCCGAAGATCTCGATGATGCGGCCGCGCGGAACGCCGCCGACGCCGAGCGCCGCATCGACACCGATCGATCCGGTCGAGATCGCGGCGATCGGAATGAACTCTTTTGCGCCGAGGCGCATGATCGAGCCTTTGCCGAACTGGCGCTCAATCTGCGAGAGTGCCGTTTCAGCTGCTTTCAACTTGTCAGTAGGGATAGTGGCCATCAGCCTGCTCCTTCATTCGTTTTCCGGGAGCTGGTGCCGGAAAGAGGCGCGCGAAAAGGGTGAATGCGACGGGCATGTGTGTGGTGCGGCGAGTGTACGACGGCGGTAATGCGGCGTGCAAGAAAACAATCTGACTTGTGGAAAACCTGCGCAAATCGTATGGAAAATCTACAACCGGGAGAATGCGATGAAGCTTTCCGCTTTGGGAGTTCTTTTGTTGATGTCGTGCGCTGCATCCCAGAATTCGCAGCCGCCGGCCGGCCCCTGGAGCGTTCAGGTGACGACTTCCGGCGGCATCACCGGCCGCGGAAACGGCAGCTGGGCGATCGCCTCGGACGGCAAGGTCGCGGTGACCTCGATGAGCGGCAAGAGCTGCGCGTTCGACGCGACGGCCGAACAGCGCGCCCGTTTCGGGTCGCTGCTCGCGAACGCGCGGCCTGACACGTGGAGCGCGTCGTACGCGCCGGAGAATCGCTGCTGCGATCGCATCGAGTACACGATGACGATCGAGGAAAGCGGCAAGCAGCGCAAAGTCGAATGGATCGACGATCCGCTCCCGATGCCGCGCGATCTGTCGGCGATCGTCAACGCGGTGACCGGCGTGCCGAGCTTGCGAACCGAGTACGGCGACAAGTGCGCGGGGTGAGGTGACGGCCGCCGCTCCACAGGCCGACGCCGGAGCCCAGCTTTCCCAGGTTACGCCGCGATGTCGCCGAGCGCGGCGCGGATCTTCTTCAGATCTTCGACGAACCGCTCGCGCTCGAGCCGGCGCGCTTCGTCGCTGGGGGCGCGCAGGATCGATGAGGGGTGCACGGTTGCGGTGACGTAGTCGGCCAGTTCGGAGGGAACGAAGATGCCGCGCTGGATCGACACCTTGAACTTTGGGCCGATCACCGCCTGCGCGGCGGTGGCGCCGAGGCAGATGATGGCGCGCGGCTTCAAGACGTCGATCTCGGAGGCCAGCCAGGGACGGCAGGCGGTGATCTCGGCCGCATTCGGCTTCTTGTGAATGCGGCGTTTGCCGCGCGGCTCCCACTTGAAGTGCTTCACGACGTTCGTGACGTAGACCTTGGTGCGGTCGATCCCCGCCTCCTCGAGCGACGCATCGAGCAGCGCGCCGGCGGGGCCGACGAACGGGCGGCCGGAGAGGTCTTCCTTGTCGCCCGGCTGCTCGCCGATGAACATGATCAGCGCGCGCGGCTTCCCTTCGCCGAACACCGTCTGCGTGCCCGTTTTCCAGAGATCGCAGGCCGTGCATTCCGCCGCCGCATCGCGCAGTTTGCCGAGCGTCGGACGCGGCGGGATGAGCGGCGCGGCGGTCTCGATGTCCATGGCCGACGGCGAAGCATGCGACATGCCGCGGCATGCGCGGCGAGGCTACGCGCGGCTACGACGTCAGCGACAGGCCGACAGACGAGCCGACCCACGTGTATTGCTTGTTGAAATCGACGCCCAGCATCTTGCCGCGCGAGAGACGCACGAGGTTCTGCGCCAGGATCGGCTTCGGCTCGTCATCGGGGCGGAGGAACATCATCCGGATCTCGATCTTCACGCCGCCGCCGTCGACGGCCTGCAGCGCCGGCTCGTACTCGATCTTTTCCTGCAGACACCAGGCGTGGCGCTCGATCTCCGGAATGGCGTCGATGTCGGCGTGCGTCGGCTCGATGTTCACGCCGCCGCCGGCGAACGAAAAGAGCGGCTTGAGCACGTAGCCGGAGAGATCCTCCGGAACCGGATCGAGATCGGAGATGAACGTCGCGCGCGGCACCGACGGATGATCGAGAAACGGCAGTGAGTACTTTGACCAGACCCAGTACCAGTTCGGGTGCGGCGCCCATTCGACGTCGAGCTCGTCGCGATGGTCGAACGGCAGCTCGATGCGTTTGTTGATCAATTCGTCGAAGACGACGCGGTTGTAGATCCGCTTGATCTCCGTGTTGCCGCGATAGAGCTTGTTGCCGACTTTCTTGAGCAGCGTCGGATCGACGGCATCGACGCCGAACAGCAGCTTCGTCGCGTGAAAGTCGGGAACGGTCTTCTGCCGCGGCGGATCGATGTCCATCAGGATGACTTCGGCCGGATCGTGGTTGCCGACGATGGTACGGCGCGCGAGCTCGACGAACGATGCCCGGTCGTATCCGGAGTACCAGCAGGACCACGGATGATCGAGGCCGTCCATGCGTGCGAGCGTGTCGGTCCAGGCGTCGCGCTGCACGATCTGCAGCGCGGTGAGCGACGGGAAGCCCTGCAGCTCGATGAGCTTCGGCACGAGCTCGCCGTTCTCGCGGACGACGGCGAAATCGACCTGCGCGAGGTTCGGGAGCGCGTCCATTCCGGGCGTGTTCCACCGCTCCGGAATCGCGGCTTTCATCTGCTCGATGAGCGCCGGATTCGAGATCTGCTCGACGATCGCGTTCGCGCTCTCGACCGCTTTCTGCTTGAAGTCGTCGGAGAGAAACAGCGGCGACTCGGCGAGACGGAACTCGAACTGCGTATCGAGCCGCGTCGAAAGCTCACGCTGATAGAACTCGTAGAGCTCGGGAGTGAACTGGCGGTTGAAGAGCTCGCGAAAGCGTCGATCCATGCTGTTCAGATCCCTCGCGTCGCGCGACGGCTGCTGCGCGTCACTTTTTCTTCAGCTCGGTGAGGACGAGCTTCGCGACCGCTTTGAGCGTGTCGAAGACGCCGGTGCCGTTCATCGCCACGGCTTCGAATGTCGGCTCGCCTTTGAAGTTGAGCTGGCGATACATCTCGTCCATCGCGAGAGCGGTGGGAAGGTCGCGTTTGTTGAATTGCAGGACGTACGGAACGCTCTTCAGCTCGTAGCCCTGTTCCTTGAGGTTGCGCTCGAGGTTGACGAGCGATTCGACGTTCGCTTCCATCCGCGCTTCCTGTGAGTCGGCGACGAACACGACGCCGTCGACGCCTTTGAGGATGAGCTTGCGGGAGGCGTCGTAGAACACCTGGCCGGGGACGGTGTAGAGGTGAAAGCGGGTCTTGAAGCCGCGGACGGTGCCGAGATCGAGCGGCAGGAAATCGAAGAACAGCGTGCGGTCGGTCTCGGTGGCGAGGGAGATCAGCTTCCCTTTCGCCTGCGGATTCGTCTTGTCGTAGATCCACTGCAGGTTGGTCGTCTTGCCGCACAGCCCCGGGCCGTAGTAGACGATCTTGCAGTTGATCTCACGCGCCGCGTAGTTGATGAACGTCATGGACTATTCGCTGAAGAGGCTGTCGATGTCTTCGTCGGTGATCTCAGCGAACGGCGAGTCGAAGCGGTGGGCCGCCGAGCCGCGTTCGGCCTCGGATTTCTGGATGAGCACTTCGAACGTCCGCTCGAGCTCCTGCGACGCTTTTTTCACGCGGAGCCGAACCAGTCCGAGCGACGACTTTTCGTCGAAGATCACGACGAGGATCACGCGCTGGGCGACGAGGGAGATGTGGATGTTGTCCTTCTCCCCTTCGTGAAAGAGGATCGAGAACTCTTTCTCGCCGATCAGTTTCGCGAGGCCGTCCGTTGCGGCGACGTTGCCTGCCGTGAGAGACGCGAGCGACGTCGCGTCGACGCCTCGCATATCGCCCTGGACGGCGATCTGCTGGCCATTCTTGTCGACCAGAAAAACGATCTTCGAGTTGGAGTCGACCTGCAGACGCTGGAGGATGTCCTTGATCTGCTGGTACTCCTCCTCGTACATCACGAGATCAGGAGAAGCCATTCATTCTCACCGTTAGTGCCCGTGGAGGGGGACGCAGATGTATAGCACACGCGGCGTTGGGCGCCTAGGAGTTGTCGCGCAAACCGTCGGATTGATCGGACCCTCCGTGACGCTGCGCCATGCATTTGCATAGTCTTCCCCGCATGTATGCACAGCAGAGCGGTACGTTTCTCATCTGCGGCGACCTCCCGGTCTACCGCCTCGGGTTTGGAGCCATGCGAATCACCGGGTCGGGTGTGTGGGGTCCGCCGGACGACGACACGGAAGCGGTCGCGGTTCTGCGTCGCGCGGTCGAGCTCGGAGTGAATTTCATCGATACGGCCGAATCGTACGGGCCGTATGTGAGCGAGGAGTTGATCGGCCGTGCGCTTCATCCCTACTCGCAGGACCTCGTGATCGCCACGAAAGGCGGTCTCGATCGCACGGGACCGAATCAGTGGCCGGTCAATGGCCGGCCCGAGCGCCTGCGCGAAGGACTCGACGGAAGCAAACAGCGCCTCCGCCGCGATCGCATCGATCTCTACCAGTTGCATCGCATCGATCCGAACGTGCCGGAAGACGAGCAGTTCGGCTTTCTTCGCGACGCGCAGAGCGCGGGCGAGATTCGCCACATCGGGCTCTCCGAGGTGACGGTCGAGCAGATCGAGCGCGCGCGGAAGTACTTCAACGTGACGACGGTGCAGAACCGCTACAACCTCGCCGATCGCGAGTGGGAGAGCGTCGTCGATTACTGCGAGCGGGAGAACATCGGCTTCATCCCCTGGTATCCGCTCGCGGTCGGGAAACTCGCCGATGGAACGGGACCGCTCGCCCGCATCGCCGACGCACGCGGCACGAAGCCGGCCCAGATCGCGCTGGCGTGGCTACTCAAGCGGTCGCCGGTAATGCTCCCGATCCCCGGCACCTCGCGCGTAAAGCATCTCGACGAGAACATGAGCGCCGCGACGATCGAGCTGACCGACGAGGAGTTCGCGGAGATCAGCGCCGCGGCGTAAGCGATGCGTTCGTAAAATGCGTCGCTGGTGGAGCGGCGGGCTCTTAGCCCGCCGGATTTTCGCGATAGGTCGGCGGGCTGAGAGCCCGCCGCTCCACAAGGATTTTAGATCTCTCTTCTTCCTTCGAGGGCTTTCGACATCGTGACCTGATCGGCGTATTCGAGGTCGCCGCCGACGGGGAGGCCGAAGGCGAGGCGGGTGGTGCGGATGCCGATCGGGCGGAGCTGCTGCGCGATGTAGAGCGCGGTCGCTTCCCCTTCGACGTTCGGGTTCGTTGCGATGATCACTTCGCGCGGCGAGCCGCTTTGCACGCGTTTGGTCAGGCCGGCGACGTCGATGTCCTGAGGGCCGATGCCTTTGAGCGGCGACAGCGCGCCGAGGAGCACGTGGTAGACGCCTTTGAAATCGCGCGTCTGCTCGATCGTCTGGATGTTGAATGCTTCCTCGACGACGCAGATGAGCGACGGATCGCGGCGGACGTCGGTGCAGATCGAGCATGGCTCGACGTCCGTCATGTTGTTGCAGATCGAGCAGCGGAAGATCTTCGTCTTGACGTCGAGAATCGCCGTCGCGAGCGATTCGGCTTCAGCGGCCGGCCGTTTGAGGATGTGATACGCGAGCCGCTGCGCCGATTTGCCGCCGACACCCGGCAGCTTCGTGAGCTCGTTGATGAGGATCGCCAGCGGCGGCGCGGTGGTCGTCATCAGAAGCCGGGGATCTTGAGTCCGCCCGTCATCGCGCCCATCGACGACTGCATCTCTTCGTCGACCTTGCGCGCTGCTTCGTTGACGGCCGCTTTGACGAGGTCCTGCAGCATTTCGACGTCATTCGGATCGACCGCTTCTTTGTCGATCGTGATCGTGAGCAGCTCTTTGTTGCCCGACATCTCGGCTTTGACCATCCCGCCGCCGGCGGTGCCTTCGACGCGGATGGAGGACATCTGGCGCTGCATCTGATCCTGCATCTGCTGCGCTTGTTTCATGAGTTGTTTGATGTTCATCGTTTCTCCTTCACGAGCTCGCCGCCGAGGTGTTTGCGGAACGCGCTGACGACAGGATCGTCGCGCAGCGGCACCGGCTTGTCCTCGGCGCGGCGGCCGGTTGCTGCAGGTGTGGCCTCGGCAGATGCGAGGCGCGTTTCGACCGTCATCTTCTCGCCGTACAGTTCGGATGCGATCTGCGCGATTGCGTCTTTCGCATCGCCGACGGTGTCGGCCTGAAACGAGTCTTCGAAGATGAAGGTGAGCTTGTTGCCGTTGCGCTCCATCGTCGCCGCGGCGAGATGGCCGCCGACCAGCGGGCGTTTCGCGCGAACGCGGGCGACGAGGTCGGCGGGATCGGTGGATGGTTGTCGGTTGTCAGTAGCTGGTTGTCTGGGCGCTGCGGCGGGCTCTGCGCGTTCGTCGGATGCCTGCGCACGCGACGATTGCGCTCGCGGCGCCGGCGCGGGCGGTGCAGGGGTTGCGCGCGGTGCGGATTGCGTTTGCGGCCGCGCGGCCGGTGCGGGCGCCGAGAGGTTGCCGGCGATCACCTGTTCGACCGATTTCAGACGCGGGAACGTCGCGGCTTTGAGGAGCGCGATCTCGACGGCGAGACGTTGATGTTCGGCGCGATTCACCGTCTCGTCATCGCGCAGCAGCAGGTTCGCGATGCGCAGCAGATCGGTGTACGAGAACTGATCGGCGACCGAGCGCAGCGTGGGAAGATCCTCCGGCGCGACCGCGAGCATCTGCTCGTTCGCGCCGCCCGCGAGCAGCAGCAGGTTGCGCACGAAGTTCAGCAGATCGCGGTACAGCATCTTGAAATCGCGGCCGGTGTCGGCTGCTTCCTGCAGCGCGTCGAGCACGGCTGCGTGATCGCCCTCGGAGATGTGCGTCACGACGCGGGCGAAGAAATTCGTTTCGGAGAGGCCGAGGATCGTGGCGACGTCGGTGACGCTGATCGAGCGGCCGGAGAACGCGATGATCTGATCGAGCAGAGACAGCGAATCGCGGACGCTGCCTTCACCGCGGCGGGCAACGATCTCGAGCGCGGCGCGCTCGGCTTCGATGCCTTCGGACTTGCAGATCCGCTCGAGCCGGGTGATCAGATCGTTCAGCTCGATCTTGCGCAGAATGAACTTCTGCACGCGCGAGAGGATCGTCTGCGGCACCTTGTGCATCTCGGTCGTCGCGAACATGAAGACGACGTGCGGCGGCGGCTCTTCGATGAGCTTCAGCAATGCGTTCCACGACGCGGTGGAGAGCATGTGCGCTTCGTCGATGATGAAGATGCGGTAGCGGTCGCGGGCCGGCTGAAACTGCGAGACGTCGCGGAGCTCGCGGACGTTATCGACGCCGGTGTACGTCGCGGCGTCGATTTCCCGCACGTCCATGTCGATCCCCTCGGTGATCTCACGGCAGGTGGTGCAGGTGTTGTCGGGGTCGGTGGTCGGACCGCTCGCGCAGTTCAGCGCTTTCGCGAGGATGCGCGCGGTGGTCGTTTTACCGACGCCGCGGACGCCCGAGAAGAGGTAGGCGTGATGGATGCGCTTGCCCTCGATCGCGTTCTGCAGCGTGCGAACCGCCGTTTCCTGACCGACGACGTCGTCGAAGGTCTGGGGGCGGTATTTGCGCGCGAGAGCCTGATAGGACATGCGGCGTGAGTATATCGGGGGAGAAGCAGAAAACCCGCTGAGAAGAGCCCAGGCCGGACTGTGTCACGCAGGGAAAGCACCTTATCGCTGCTTCCTTCCGGACCTGACGAGGTTCGGTGCGCCTGCTGCACAGGACCCGGGCTCATCCCAGCGGGCTGTCGACCGGAAAAACTTCGATGAATCAGTAACGGCGTTGCGCTGGCGGAGAGAGTGGGATTCGAACCCACGGTACGCGATTAACGTACACACGCTTTCCAAGCGTGCGCCTTAAGCCACTCGGCCATCTCTCCTCGCTGCGCTCGGAAATTGAAAATTAAAAATTGAACATTGAAAACGTGCTGAGTTCTCAGAACTCATTTTCAATGTTCAATTTCACAATTTTCAATTCCGCGGCGCGCAGCGACGCGCGATCGAATGGCGGAGAGGGAGGGATTCGAACCCTCGATACCCGTGAAGGTATAACGGTTTTCGAGACCGCCGCGTTCAACCACTCTGCCACCTCTCCGTTCGATCGCGCTGACGCAGTTTGCGGAAGAAATCCTGGAGCATCTGCCGCGAGCGCTCTTCCATGAAACCGCCTTCGAGTTGAAGGCGATGGTTGAGCCGCGCGTCCTGCACCAGGTTTCCGAGCGAGCCACAGAAGCCTGCCTTGGGATCGTATGCGGCGAAGACCAGCCGCGCGACGCGAGCATTGACGAGCGCGCCGGCGCACATGGCGCACGGCTCGAGGGTGACGAACATCGTCGTCCGTTCGAGTCTCCAGTCGCCGATCGCGCGGGCCGCCTCCGAGATTGCGTAAAGCTCGGCGTGACCCAGCGGATCGCCCGACTCGCGCCGGTTGCGGCCGCGTCCGATGATCCGCCCTTGCTCGTCGACGATCACGGCTCCGACCGGAATCTCTCCGTCGTCAGCCGCTTCCAGGGCAAGCGACAGTGCTGTTTCCATCCACTGCGCCTGATTCATCTGTCAAAGAATACGACGGCGGGCAACGCCCGCCGTCAGTTGAATCCGAATTGGTGCACCCAAGAGGACTCGAACCTCTAACCTTCTGATCCGTAGTCAGATGCTCTATCCAATTGAGCTATGGGTGCGAGCACGGGCCCTAACGATCCCCCCCGGATGTTCATTCCGGGTGGGCGCGCATTCTACTCAGGCGACCCTCGCCTGACAACTATCAAATTCGCGAGGCGAATCTCGCCGCCTCCGGATCAGCAACTTCTCGCTTGCTGCCGTCTCTACATGCGCTAGACTAACGGCTCCTTAGCTCAGCAAGCTTTCATGGCCTCTACGGTTGGCGAACTGCCTGCCCACCCTTCCCCAGCCAACCGTGGAGGCGTGATTTTTCCCGGATGAAGAAGGAAGACGTCTACGCCCGGATGATGCACACGCCCGACGATCCCGTTCGGGCAGGGCTGCGCGCCGCGTTGCGCGATGCCTGGAAGCAACTCCTCCCGCTGCATCGTGCGCTCATCGACGCGTCGAACGCCGAGTACACGGCGAACGTCGGCCCGGTCACCGGTCCCGGACATCTATTGAAGCTGCTGCAGGAAGATCCATTCTTCTTCTGGCTCAAGCCGCTCACGTCGCTGATCGTCGACATCGATTCGACGGCGCGGACCGATTTCGAGCGCGCAGACGTCGACGCATTGCTGCTCCGTCTCGATCGGCTCTTCGGCTCAACCGCCGAGGCTGAGTTCACGGAGCGCTACGTGCCGATTCTGCAGAACGACGTCGATGTGGCCATTGCGCACGCCGCGATTCGCCAGATCCTGACGCGCCTCCGCATCAACGTCTGAGCGGGAGCAGCGGCCGCCTCGCCCGGTGGTGTCCCCGGCAGGATTCGAACCTGCGACCATCGGCTTAGAAGGCCGGTGCTCTGTCCAACTGAGCTACGGGGACTTGATGGGCGCCACTCGCGCGGCGAAATGGAAATTGAGAACTTGAAAATTGAAAAAGGCGCCGCTCGCGGCGTTTTCAATTTCTCATTTTCAATTTTCAATTTGCGCCGCAGGCGCGGAAATGGTCGGGGCGAGAGGATTCGAACCTCCGACCCCCTGGTCCCAAACCAGGTGCGCTACCAGGCTGCGCTACACCCCGACACGTGAGGACGACGCATGCTCGCCTCTAACGCTGCGGCGGTCAACAGGCGACCGCCGCAAATCCATTCCGAAGCGGCGCCGCGGCTCAAACCGCGTGTGCGGTCTGGAAGTTGCCGTACGAGCGCGGCGGAAGCGCCGCCGTCCACTTCGAGCAATCGGCCGCATCGAGGAGGAACTCGAACGCCGCGCCGTGCGAGCGCACGCGCAGCACGCGGCAATCTCCGCGATGCGTGCGGCCGGTTGCGAGATCGTCGTCGTACTCGATCTCGTCGATGCGGTCGAGATCGAACGACGCTTCGAGATCGGCGTTCTCGTAATGGAACGTCGTCTCCGTCAACGCGAGTGCCACGGGGATCATCGCCGGCCCTTCCACGTATTCGGCGCGCGTCACCAGCCGTGCGCTGCCGCGCCGCCTGGCGACGAACGTATCGAGCACGTCCCGCTGGCGGAGCCTGAGGTAGGTCGGGATGAGCACCGCGACGACGAGGAGTCCTGCGACGACAGCAATCGTTTCGGCAAACGCAGACATGGCATTCCCTCCGGCAGAAATTACTTTTTTCGTTTCTTCGAATGTAAGCTCATTCGCAGGAAAGAACCACAGAAAATTCGTCCGTGCAGCCGAGCCCTGCCGTCACTCTTCGTTAGAATGACCACAATGCATTCAGCGACTCGGCGGACCCGCAGCGAACATTCGTCCGGCGGCGCCGTGATTGCGATCCGCGATGGTGCCGCGCACGTGGCGCTCATCGCGACCCGAAACAAGACGCGCTGGGGGCTGCCGAAAGGGGCGGTGATCGACGGCGAGACTTCCGAGGACGCCGCGCTGCGCGAAGTGCTCGAAGAAACGGGGCTGCAGGCGCGCATCGTCAAGCCGCTCGACACGATCCAGTACGTCTTTCGCGCGGGCGACACGCTCGTGCAGAAGCGCGTCGACTTTTATCTGATGGCGTATGTCGGCGGTGAGCTCGAGCCGCAGCTCAGCGAGGTCGACGCGGTCGAGTGGGTCGAGCTGACGGCGGCGCTGCGGCGCGCGAGCTTCGACTCGGAGCGGAAGCTGCTGGAGATGGCGCAGCAGGAGCTCGGTGTTTCGCAGCGGATGCCGGACGTTTCGGCGCAGCCTTCGTAGGCTTCGCGCTCTTCGTCGACGACACCGTCTTCTTCTTCGCCGACGTTTTCGCGCCGCGTGCGGCGGGCTGCTTCTCCTCCTGCGCGTCGTCCGCGGCGAGTTGTGCGGCCAGCGTCGGCACCTTGCGCGACGCCGCTTTCCGGTTGCTCTGCCAGACGTTCTCCGCGCTCACTTCGTCGATGGTCCGGTTCGAGACGACCGAGCGCGGCGCGACTTTCGTGACGTCGATCTCCTCGTTCGCAAACTCGTCGCGATGCTTGAGCAGCAGCCATTCGTTGCCGCGGTCCGACGATCCTTTTCCGCGGATCTTCACCAGCGCCCACTCGCCGAACATCTTCTTCCCCTGCATCCGGAACGTCAGCTTCCCCGACTTCAGTGCCGCGACCGGATCGTCGCCCGGCTCGATGAACTCCCACGTCCCCTGATCCCAGATGATCACGTTGCCGGCGCCGTAGTTTCCGTCCGGGATCACTCCTTCGAAGGCGGCGTAATCGTAGGGATGGTCCTCGGTCATCATCGCGAGGCGCCGCACGCCGGGGTCGTACGACGGACCTTTCGGCACGGCCCACGACTTCAGCACCCCTTCCATCTCCAGGCGAAAGTCATAGTGGAGATGCGAAGCCTGATGCTTCTGAATCACGAAGATCGGCCCTTTGGCGAGTTTCTTCGTGCGGCCGGCCGGCTCCGGCGTATCGCCGAAGTCGCGCATCTTTTTGTACTTGTCGAGCAGGTCGGGCATCAGCTGTTCTCTGACAGACGGTTTGCGCGTCGGTCGGTTGCACAGCGTGTTCCTTGCGCGCGCGGCGTCGGAACTTCCCTGATTAGAACGAGTTGCGCATTCTGGGGAACCGATCTTGCAGAGACGGCGTCTGGCTCAGTATGTCTCCAAACATAAGGCGCATGCTCTGGGGTGCTTTCATAGGCCTGACTCTGCTCACCGCGGGAGCCGTGATCCTCACGATCGCGATCCTGCGGCTCGAGCAGCGCCATGAGAATCAGCTGGTCCGCGAATCGCGCCCGCTGCTCGACGCGATCCGGACCATGGACGAGTCGCTGGCGATGATGGTCTCGGCCAGCCGCGGCTACTCGATGAGCAGGCAGACGGCGTTCGAGCAGCAGTACGACGACGCCGTGCGCGCGTTCGGCACCGCCGAAGCGCTCGCCGTCGAGCGTGCACGCGACCCGCGCGACCGGCAGACCATCTATCGATTCCGCGATCACTTCCGCGCGACGAAACAGAAGACCGATCTCCAGCTCCGCCTCACTCGCGAAGGGAACAACGACGAGAGTCACCGCGTGATGCTCGAGGTCGCGCAGGCGCGCCGCTCGGCTCCCGATTACGCGGAGCTGGTGTCCGATCGCGTGCGCGACGATCAGGCCGAAGGGTTCGACCGGCTGACCATGCTCCGCCAGTGGATCATGATGGCGATGATCTTCGTCGGCCTCGGCCTCATCGCGGCGGCGGCAGGCGCGAGATCGCGCATCGAGCGGCAGCTCGGAACGTCGATCACCCGACAGGTGAAACGGACCGAGACGATGATCGCCGGCATGGCGGACGGCGTGCTGCTCGTCGACGGCGACGGCAACACGGTCTTCATCAATCCTGCAGGCCAGCGTCTGCTCGGCAAAGCGGACGTCGGCGTGCCGATCACGAAACAGGCGGAGGTCTACCGCCTGCGCGATGAGCACGGCCGGCAGCTCGATCCGCAGGAGCTCCCCGCCGCACAGGCGCTATCGACCGGCAGCGCGGTGCAGGACGTCACGATCCTCATCGCTCGCGAGGGAAGCGAAAAGGTCGCCGTTTCGATGAGCGCCACACCGCTGCACGAGGACGGACGCACCTCCGGCGTCGTCGTCACGTTCCGCGACATCACCGAACGCCGCTTCTTCGAAGAGCAGATGCAGGCGCAGGCAACGCGCGCGCAGGTGCTCGCCGACGCCGGCGCGTTCTTCTCGAGCAACATCGATCCGACGTGGGTCACGCAGGCCATTGCAGAGCGCACCGCGGAAGTGCTCGGCGACTGGTCGGCCGTCATCCTGCGCAATGCCGAATCGAAAGAGCTCAGCGTCGCGTCGATTTATCACCGCGACATGGCCTCGCTCGGCCTCGCCTGGTC
>DASVUA010000255.1:0-2189 GCA_036387295.1 Thermoanaerobaculia bacterium
AGCCCGCCGCTCCACAGGAAACGTGGGCGAACTTCTCCTCGGCAGCGCAATCACGCTCTTCCTCATCGTCTGGACCGTTCCCGCGCTCACGCGCGTGCGCACCGAGCTCTCGCCCGCGATGGTCGCGATCGAGCAACTGCGCCGCACGAACACGCCGTCACTCTTCGTCGGACACTCGATGCGCGCGTTCGTCGATTACTACCTTCCCGGACGACCGTACGAGCGGGTGATCGACGCGCGTGGCTTGCCGGTGCGTTGGACGGGGCAGCCGTGGCTGCTCGCCGACGTCACCTCGCGCCACGTCGATTACGGCCGCCTCTGGTCGATTCTGCGGCGCCAGTACTTCGACGTGCGGCTCACGCCGGTGCGCGATCTGCCGCGGTTCGTCCAAGGCTGGAACGGTGAGCGTGTGATGCAGACGAAGTCGATCACACTCCTGCCGAAGCGGAGCGGCGAACAATTGCTGCGGCTCGACCTTCACACGCCGGGCGATGCGAAGGGGACGACGCTCACCGTCGCGATCAACGGCCGCATTCTCGATCGCATCGCGCTCGACGGCGCGACGTTTCTCAACCGCGACTACCGCGTGCAGCCGTCTGGTGCCGACGTGCTCGAGCTCACCGTCTCGCCGTCGTGCGACGTGCGGCTCGAGGCGCTCTCGTGGGGTCCGGCCTGAGACTACAATCCGCCCCCGCATGACCTCGCGGGAGCGGACGATCGTGATCGCGGTGGCTCTGGTGTGCGCCGCCACCCGTTTCCTCGCACTCGCCCGATCGCTCTGGGAGTGGGACGAAGCGCTGCTCGTGCTCGGGATGCGCGACTACAACGTCGCCATCCATCATCCGCACCCGCCGGGGTTTCCTGTTTACGTCGGCCTCGCGAAATTGCTCCGGCTCGTCACGGCCAGCGACTTTCGTGCGCTGCAGGCCATCAACATCGTCGCCGCGATGCTGGTCTTTCCGGCGATGGTTTGCTTCGCGCGCGCACTCGGGTGTCGCGTCTCGACGGCCATAACGGCCGGCGCGCTTTTCGCGTTTTTTCCGAACGTCTGGTTCTTCGGCGGCACCGCGTTCAGCGACGTGCCGTCGGTCGTGCTCGTCCTCTTCGCCGTCGCGTTCATGCTGCGCGGCGCCGGCAGCCGCAACGCGTACTGGCTCGGCACGTTCCTCCTCGCACTCGCCATCGGCATTCGACCGCAGAACTTCCTCGTCGGCCTGATCCCCGGCATCTACGCGACGAGCAAACGTCGGCCGCACGAGATCGCGATCGCGCTTCTGATCGGTGTGCTCGTCGTCGGCGCGGCGTTCGGCGGCGCGATGTACGCCACAGGCTCTGCCGAAACGTTCATCGCCGCCATCCGCGGCCATGGCGAGTACATCGCACGCGTCGATTCATGGCAGAGCGCGGAACGTCCGCCGATGTGGCGTCTGCTGGACCGCTTTTTCGTCAAGCAATATCAGTCACCGCTCCTCGGCGTCATCGCCACGGTTTTTGTTCTGGTCTCGATCGCAGGCTCGCTTCGCGAGCGGAGCCGTCCGATGCTGTTCAACGCGCTCGCGTTCGTGCCGTTCGCTCTCTTCGCCTGGGCGATGCTCGACCGTCACAGCGTGAGCCGCTTCTCGATCGCCTATCAGCCGATGTTCGCGTTGCTGCTCGCCGACGGAATCGAGCGCGCGGGTAAAAAGTACGCGCCGATCCTTGCCGCCGCGATGCTTGCCGCGTTCGCGATCTATACGCTTCCCGCGCTGACGCCGGTGCGCAACGAAGTGGCGCCGTCGATCGCCGCCGTGCGCGTCGTCCCGCAGGTCGTCGATCCTCGCCGCGCACGCCTGTACGTCGGCCACACGATGTCCAGATTCATCGACCTCGTGATTCCCGGCTTCCCGTACACCGGCGTGGTCGACGACCGCGTGATGCCGCTCTCGAGCGCGAAGCCGGCGTGGGTGCTCGCCGAGGTCACGAGGGGAGGGGAGGGAGGCTTCGTCTTTCGACGCGAGCGCGGACATCTGTGGAACATCGCGCGGCGTCACTACTTCACCGTGAAACTGCAGCAGATCGAGACTCACCCGCGCTTCCTCGACGGCTGGTACCTCCCTGAATCCACCGGCACCGACGAATGGCGTTGGATGGGCGCGCACTCGGTCACCATGCTCCCCGCGGCCGGTGAACAGACGCTGCTGCGGCTCCAT
>DASVUA010000256.1:0-3342 GCA_036387295.1 Thermoanaerobaculia bacterium
GACCACCTCTACCAGGATCCGCACGAGGTGCCGTTGCTGTTGCAGCTGCACTATGGCGATCTCAATGACGCGTCGTCGCTGAACCGGATTCTGCGCGTGGTCGACCCCGACGAGATCTACAACCTCGGCGCGCAAAGCCACGTGAAGGTCTCGTTCGATACGCCGGAGTACACGGGCGACGTCACCGGCCTCGGTGCGACCCGGCTGCTCGAAGCGATTCGCGAACTGCAGATCCGGCCGCGCATTTACCAGGCGTCGTCCTCCGAGATGTACGGCCTGGTGCAGGAAAATCCACAATCGGAACGGACGCCGTTCTATCCGCGCAGCCCTTATGGAGTCGCCAAGGTTTACGCGTACTGGATCACTGTGAATTATCGCGAGGCCTATGGCCTGTACGCGGTTAACGGAATCCTGTTCAACCACGAATCGCCGCGTCGCGGCGAGACGTTCGTGTCTCGAAAAATCACGCGCGCCGTCGGCCGCATCCGCTGCGGGCTGCAGGAAAAGCTCTATCTCGGAAATCTCGACGCAAAACGCGACTGGGGTTTTGCGCGCGATTACGTCGAGGCGATGTGGCTGATGCTGCAGCAGGAAACGCCTGAAGATTTCGTGATCGCGACAGGGGAGACCCACACGGTGCGCGAGTTCTGCGAGCTGGCGTTCGCGCGCGCTGGATTTCAGCTCGAATGGCGCGGCAGCGGCCTGGAGGAGAAAGGGGTCGAGCGTCAGACGGGGCGGACGCTCATCGAGATCGATCCACGTTATCTGCGGCCGTCCGAGGTGGACATCCTTCTCGGCGACGCCACGAAAGCGCGCACGAAAATGGGCTGGTCGCCTCGCGTGTCATTTCCTGAGCTCGTCGATCTCATGGTCGACGCCGACATGCAGCTGGCGGTGCGCGAAGTGCGCGCCTCGGGCGATACCGTCGTGCGCGTCCGGCACGCCGAGGTGCACCAGTGAATCGAAACAGCCGCATTTACGTGGCCGGCCACAGAGGACTAGTGGGCTCCGCCATCGTACGCAAGCTGCGGAACGAAGGATTCACTGAACTGCTGCTGCGTACGCGCGACGAGCTCGATCTCCTCGACCAGGCGGCGGTGCGGCAGTTCTTCGCCAATGAGAAACCGGAGTACGTTTACCTCGCCGCAGCGAAAGTCGGCGGGATTTACGCGAACTCGACGCAGCAGGCCGATTTTCTCTATGAAAACGTGGTGATCGCGTCGAACATCATCGGCGCGGCCGCGAGCTCCGGAACCGAGAAACTGCTGTTCCTCGGGAGCTCCTGCATCTATCCGAAATTCGCGCCGCAACCGATTGCCGAGGAGAGTCTCCTCACCGGACCGCTCGAACCGACAAACGAAGGCTATGCCCTCGCGAAAATCGTCGGCGTCAAGATGACCGAAATGTACCAGCGGCAATACGGCAAGCGCTTCATCTCCGCCATGCCGACGAATCTCTATGGGCCGGGAGACAACTTCCACCCGATGAATTCGCACGTCATCCCCGGCATGCTGCGCCGGTTTCACGAGGCGCAGCTTCGCGGCGACTCGGAAGTCGTGGTGTGGGGTACCGGAACACCTCTGCGCGAATTCATGCACGTCGACGATCTCGCCGACGCGCTCGTGCTGTTGATGGAGCGGTACGAAGAACCGCGCCTCATCAACGTTGGCAGCGGCGTCGAGCACACGATCGCGCAACTGGCCGAGGCGATGAAGGAAACGGTCGGTTTCCGCGGCGGCATCCGGTTCGACACCTCGAAACCGGACGGCACTCCGCGGAAAATCATGGACTCGAGCCGGGTGGCCGCGCTCGGGTGGACGCCGAAATACAACCTCCTCGACGGCCTGCGTCAGACGTACGCGTGGGCGCTCGACCAGAACGTGTTTTCCGAGACAGCGGCGCCCGCGCTCGTCGCCGGCGTCTGAACGGGCGAACGAGCGGCGGCCATGTTCCAACCGAACTCCGATCTCGCCGGATGGGTTCTGTTCTGCATCACGCCGTCATTGTTGCTGCTGTTCCGTCGCTTTCGCGATGACCTGCCGCTCTATGGCGCGGTGCTCGTCACGATCGCCGCGCACAATGCCGTCGCGATCTACAACGCCTATGTGAAGGCGGTGATCGGCGCGCAGCAGGACGCGATCGCATTTCACCTCACCGCGTACGGGATCGCCACCGGCGGCTGGACCGATCCTCGAATCCTCGCAATCCCGTTTACCCACTTTCTCGCATTGGGCTACCGCGTCTTCGGAGCGTCGCTGTTTTTGGGCGAGCAGCTGTCGATTCTCGCGTTCGCCCTCTCGTGCCTCGTCCTCGTCAGGCTGATGGATGCATTCGGTGTCCGGCGTTTCCGCGGCGCGATTCTCCTGGTGTACGGCCTCTTGCCGACCTGCCTCATCAACGCGTCGGTCACGTTGCGCGAGCCGTATCAGATGCTCGTCCTGCTGCTCCTCGTGCAGTTGACGTTGGAGCTTCGGAACCGCCTCACCATCGGCAACGCGGTCAAAATCGTCCTGGCGGCGCTCGTCCTCGCGCTCTTGCACAATGGGCTGGCGGCGTATGCGGTGTTGTATGTCGTCGGCGCGCTCCTCTGGGCGAGCGGCACTCATGCGCGGCGCCTGTTCACATGGAAGCGGCTCGTCGCGCTGTTGCTCGTCTGCCTCGTGGTCGCCGCGTACTTCAGCCGTTCGGAAGCAGCGGCGGCGAGCCACGCCAGCCGGGCACTGCGCTCGGGGAACATTCTCTGGTACGCCAAGTACTACCGGATGGGGCAGGAGGCTGAAGCGCGCGCGCACTATGGCGTGCAGCTCGACGACACGTCTGCCGTGACGCTGGCGCGCAGCGGATTTCTGATCGTCTTCTATTACATGTTCGCTCCGATGCCGTGGCAGGTGCAGAACTCGCTCGACGTCTACGCCATGCTGGAAGGCATTCTCAGGTTCGTGCTGCTCGTCGCGGCGTTCATCCAATGGCGCATCGCCCGTGGAGAACTGCGCGCACGCGCACTGTTCCTGTGGTGTGTGTTTCTCAGCGTCGAGGCGATGTGGGCGCTCGGGACGGTGAACTGGGGCGCCAGCCTGCGCCACCACCTCCCGGCGTACGGCCTGCTCCTGCTTCTCGGCGGCCCGCTCGTGTTCCAGACGCTTTACGGGCTGCTGACGACCATTTTCGGTCCGGCCGCGAATGTCACGCCGGTGCGCGGCGACGTTCGCGCATGACCTCTTCGTAAACGCGTTTCGTCTGCACGTACATCGTCCGCGCGGAGAAATGCGACTCGAACCGCGCCCGTGCCTCGGCGCCGGTCCGTGCGCGCAATTCGACGCTGTCGACGAGGCGCTGCAGCAC
>DASVUA010000257.1:0-7672 GCA_036387295.1 Thermoanaerobaculia bacterium
GTACGCCGTCGAGGCTCGCCAACTCGCGCCAATAACCCGAGCATTCGTAGTCGGGCCGGAAGGGGTCCTCACACGTGGCGACGCGATGACGGCAGTCGGCCAGATCAGCATAGGAACGCCTCAGGACATCCACGACATCCTGACGGAGGTGTTTCGCGCGACATACGCCGGCCCACAGGTCTAAGCGCTTTTCCGCCGCGTATCGCGGAGGTGCGCCGGCCAATATTCCGGCCGCAGCATGTAATTCTCTGTCAGCATATCGCTCATAGTCGTCGGCTCTGCTCCCCATCCCTTAGGCCAGCGCGTCGCTTGGCCGAACAAACGCTTGAAGCGTGGCGTTAATACTGGCAACGCGTCCCAGCCAGTGGGATCCGCCAAAAGATCCCGCGTGATCCGCGGCTCTTGCCCGACTATGTTGTCACCGCGCAATAGGGCGAGGAGATGCCGACCGATCGCGGCCGCGAGTAGCGGCGGCACCGCGTTGCCGATTTGCCGATATTGGGAGTGGCGCGGGCCGTAAAATCGGAAGTCGTCCGGGAAGCTCTGCAGGCGCGCGCCTTCGCGCACGCTCAATGCTCGGTTCTCGACCGGATGCGTGAATGCCCCCGCGGTAATGTTGCCGAAGAGCGAAGTGATAGTAAACGCCGGCGCATCACGACGAAGGCGCGCGTATGTGGTCGAATGATCCGTCATACGGCACGCAAAAAACCTATCAGGCAGAAGATCGGGCGGGATATCCTTCCAATTCCCTCCCTCCGGAACGTGGCTCGCCCGCAGCAGGTTGATCTCTTCCGTGTCGGAACACACGTGGTTCCAGACCCCCGTATTGTTGCCGCGCATAGTACGCTGGTATGCGTTTGTCGGCGGCGTTCTGTACGCGAGAGCTTCGCGACCGTCGCTCACGCCCGGCAGGTCCGACAACGCCTCGTCGACCGTTACGTAAGGCGGGAGAAGCAGCGGGCCTTGCGAGCCGTCAGAATGACGTTTTGCGGGAAACGTGAGCTTCACAGGCGCGATCGTACCGATCATCACAAATCGATACCGCAGCTGTGGCACGCCGTAGTCGGCCGCGAGCAGGACGTCGGCGGCGCAGTTGTAGCCGAGCTTCTCGAACTCGGAGAATATTCGCCGTAACAACTGGTAGTTATGTCTATGCGCGAGTCCGGGCACATTCTCCATCAGAAAAGCCGTGGGTCGTAACTCGTCGACGATCCGAAGGAACTCGGGGAACATAAAGTTGCGCGGATCGTCTGGCGTGCGAAGGCCACGCTCGCTAACGCCTTGACAGTTCGGCCCGCCCGCGACGAGCGCTACGGCGCCACCGACGGCGCGCTGGATGTCGCCTCCGGTGATGGTCCTGACATCGGCGCACTGGGTCACCGATGACGGGAAATTCTGCCGGTGGGTTTCCGCCGCGTGCTTGTCCCAATCCATCGCGTAACCGACGTGCCAACCTCCCAACTCGAGACCGCGAGACAACCCCCCTGATCCGCAGTAGAGGTCTACCGCGATCGGTCGCTCCTGACTCAGCGGTACGGTGGAATCCATAGGTGTGCCATGAAAGCCTACGCTCGCCTGAGACTCGGTCGCACGGCTAACCGCGTAGTCGCAGAGATGCCGCGCCGGACACTCGCCGCACTTCGGCACCGGATCGATGCACAGCTCTCGTCCATGTGCGACGAAATTCGTATGTAGCGCGTACGCTAAGCCACTCGGCGTCGCCTTGTCGAACGCGCCGTGCGCGTCATTCGGGTTTCTTGAGGTTGGCACCATGCCCAGACGAACCCCGACTCGATACGTATGCGTATCCACGGGCACGACGTCGCGATTGAACGAGTACATCAGCACGCAGCGTGCGGTCTTCAACCCGACGCCAGGCAGCGACATCAGGTAACGCTGCGCGTCTTCGTCCGACCAATCCTTCAGGCGGTCGAGGGACACTGCGCCGAAGTCATCTTTCAGCCTTCGAGCGATGTCGACAAATGCGCGCGCCTTGAGGCTCCCGAGGCCGCCGCGCCTGATATGCGCCTCGATCTCGTCCGGAGCGACCGCCAGCAACCGTCCCCACGGTTTGAAACGCTTCCGGAAACTGTCAAATGTGTCCTCGTACGTGCGGAACGACGTTTTGAGGCTCAACAGAATGTAAATCAGCTCGTCGAGCGGTTCCTCTCTGTTTCCAAGTCGCGGCGCACCGTATCGCGCGTGCAGAACGGCGAGTGCCGCCCTGACCCTGTTTTCGGGGGCTGGATTCGCGGTGAGTTCCCCGAGAAGCTCCTGGAGTTTCTCGAGATTCGTCCGATGCGGCCTCCGACGCTTGTGTATCCAAGCGTTAACGGAAGTGAACGATAATCCCGCGCGGGCCGCGATCGCCTCTTGCGGCAGGCCTAGGACGTCATTTAGTGCAACCGCGATACGCTGAACTTTATCAGGAGTCGTCGCGCGGGAATAGATGTTATGCGACATCTGGAAATGCTATAGCATGACACTTTGCTGCCGTCAATCGCATTCAGGAGCCCCGGGGCTACGTTGCAAACGGAGTCGGCCGCGCCGTAAGGCCGCCGACGATCACTTCCAGCCTAGATTAACGAGTGGCGCTGTTTGGTCGAGTGACCTGCCGCGTTCTTGACCGCCGCTGCGGGTGACACCCGGATGCCCGTCGCGTTGTCGTTACACTATGCGCGGGTCTTCATCTTCTTTATCGCATCGCGCGTGAAGTCGATGAGCAAGTCAGCCACGGCGACGCCCAGCGCCTGCGACAGCCGCACGATGATCGTGAGGCTCGGCACTTTGCGGCCGAGCTCCAGATCGCTGATGTAGTTGCCGGAGAGGTCAGCGAATTCGGCGAGTGCTTCCTGTGTCAGGCCGTGTTCTTTCCGGATCTCGCGAAGCCGGCGGCCGAAAAGTTCCGCTTCCTGCACTCTTGCATTCCACACTGCCGTTGGAATAAAGTCTTCCAACTAGCGTTGGAATGAATGTTCGCGCCGAAGAGCTAAACAGCGCGAATAGACGAGGGATAAAACATGCTCGACCAAAACCTCATCAACCGCATCCGCACCATTTTCCTCCACCTGCGTCCTCACGTCAGTATCGCCGAGGGTACGGTACTCCTCGGGTGGTCCCGGGGGGAGATGTCGCGGGCGATTGCGGCTGGGGAGGTTGAGGTCACGTCGACTGCGCTCGATCGGTGGATCTGGCGGGAGGAGTTGATGGCGAAGGCGGTGGAGCTTTGGCCGGCGGAGGTGATCGAGGAGGCGCTCGGGGCGGAGGCGGATGCGGTGTTGCCCGATGGGGTGCGGCTCACCGATCTGCACGTGCGGTTGCCGCGGCATCAGGTGGCGATGCTGGCGGCGTTTGCGGAGCGCGATCGCACCACGGTCAGCGATGTGCTGGCGCGGGAGCTCGATGCGGTGGCCAGCGCGCATGCGGACGAGCTGTCGTGGCGCGTGGCAGGGTTCGCGGAGGCGCTGCGCTGGCCGGATGCGGAGGCGGTGACGCAACTCCCCTGCTGAGCCGGCAGGGTTGGTGCCTCGGTTCCTCGGTGCCTCGGTACCTCGGTTCCTCGGGGAGCTTGGGGGCGTGGGAGCGCGGTGTGATGCGGCTCAGACGCTCGTCGTCTTCGCCTCGCCGCCCGTGAGAATCGGCAGGAGCGGCATGTTGATGTAGTAGTTCGACTTGCCGAACTTCTGCTTCTGCAGGAAGCGCTGCTTGCGTGAGCGCGTCCAGATAGCGCGTCGCCGTAAGACGCGTCACGCCGCGCGGTCTGGCGCGGGGGATTGAGGACGTGCGCCGCTACGCGGTGGATTGAGGATTGAAGAAGGAACTCCGACGACCCCGAGGAACTCCGAGGAAGCTGAGGAACTCCTCACCGTCAGATCATTCCGGTCGACCAATTCTGAAGCCGGACCGCTTACCCATCGAATCTCACCTTCAACTCCGCGGCGGCGGCGGCGAGCTGCTTGTCGCGCGACCAGAGGACATCACCCGCGATCAGAGCGGATGCGATCAGGTGCACGTCGATGTAGCCGAGACCACGGCCCATCAAGCTGGAGCTCTCGATGAGCTCGAGAGCTTCTTCGTCGGTAGAGACCGCCGTCGTCGGCAGGGCAGCGAGAGTGCGCAGAGTCTCATCGCGATTCCTCAGCTTCCCACACGCAAGCTCGCCGAGAACGAATGGATGCATGACCACCGATCCCTGCTCCAGCAACTCGGCTACCGCCTGGTCCCCGCGGTAGAGGTGGTCGACCCACACCGAAGTATCGATGAGGATCATCGGCTCCGCCGCCGCGGGATCGGCCGGAGATCCGGTTGCGTTCCGCCGAGGCGGGCGAGGCGCCTGGCCGCTTCGCGCTGGATTAGCGCTCGCAGACCATCGTGGACGAGCCTCGTGCGCTCGTGAATACCGGTGAGCCGCGCCGCCTCCTCGATCAGTGCTTCGTCGAGATTGATGGTCGTTCGCATGCACGGAATGGTACATCAACTGATGCGCGCGGCTGGCGCGGCGGATTGAGGATTGTGGATTGCGCCGCGGGGCCGTCGCGCATTTGCGGCCCCCGTGCGCCGTTCCGCGTCAAGCGCTGGATCGAGGATGTCAGCCACCGCGTTGCTTTGCAGCTTCGTCATCTGTGACTACAGGACGCCTCCGGTTTCCGTGTCAGCAAAGCTGACGGACCGCTCAATGCTCGAGCGCAATCACCACACTCCCCTTCTTGCGTCCCGTGTCGACGTACCGATGGGCCTCCACGATGTCTTCGGGACGATAGGTGCGATCGATGACCGGCTTCAGCTCGTTCCGTTCGGCGAGGTCGGCCAGGAAGCGGAGGTCCTGCGCATTGGCGGTGGCGGTGCCTCCGATCATCTTGCGGCTGTCGGTGAGAGTGACCCAGGGGATGCTCAGGAGGTCGCGCAGGCCGCCGAGGACGACCAGGAGTTTTCCGTCGTCACGGAGCGAGCCCTTGCTTCGCGCGAACGATGCTGTCCCTGCGTTGTCGATGATCACGTCGTAGAGGCGGCCGTTGCGGGTGAAGTCCTCTTTTGTGTAGTCGATGACGTGATCCGCCCCCAGCGATGTGACCAGGGCCTCGTTGTCACCGCTACACACCGCCGTCACCTCGGCGCCGAAGTGTTTTGCGAGCTGGATCGCCGCGGTGCCTACGGCGCCCGATGCGCCATTGACCAGCACGTGCTTGCCGGCCTCCAGCTTCGCTGCACGGAGGAAGTGACGTGCCGTTGTTCCGCCGAACAACAGTGCGGCCGCCTCGGCGTGTCCGAGGTTCGTTGGCTTCAACGCGATCGCGGCGTCCTGGGACAGGCATCTGTATTCGGCGTGACAACCCATGCGCACGCCGGGGAAAGCGAAGACGGCATCGCCCGGCTTGAACTTTGTGACGGCGCTGCCGACGGACGTGACGATCCCGGAGAGCTCGGTGCCGAGAATCGGCTGCCGCGGGGTCGTGATGCCGAGGGCGAGGCGCGAGAGGAGGCCGAAGCCCCGAGGGACGTCGAGACTGCGCACCCGCCAGTCGGCGGAGGTGACGGTGGTCGCGTAAATTTGATCAGCACCTCGCCGGCGCCGGGAACCGGCGTCGCGACCTCGGAGATGCGAAGCACATCCGGACCACCGTACTGCTCGTACACCACTGCTTTCATCTCACTCCCGAATTGCGGCGTTGTGCTGCAGAGGACATCACGCGTCCGCGTTCGGCTGGAGCCTCGCACGCGCAGGAACGATCGATGATTTGGATGCGGGTGGCGATGTGGTTCAGGCCCGGGGCGCGTGAGAGCGACGCGGCGATACGATCGAACAGTCGTTGGCCGGGCGGCGACAGTAGCACTGATCGGGTGGTTGGGGCTGGCGACGTGGCGCGATCGTGAGTTTTGCTGATGGTGGTGTGGCTGAAGGCGCTGTTTGCGTGTGGGGCGATTCCGGTGGCTCGCGGCTCGCGAGATTTCGGCGGGCTAAGAGCCCGCCGCTCCACCGGAACGGTGACTTTCGAGGGCTTGGTTCACGTACTTGGATGTGACTGGGGATCGTTTACGAGCTTGTTCCACATCCTTGGATGTCGAACGATGTCGGTTCACATCCGTGGATGTGGGTTACGCCAGCTCATGAGGGTTTAGCACATCAGTGGGTGTGGCTGTGGCTCGCGAGAAGCCGCGTCGCCGTCATTTCGGTTGCTTGCTCTCCGCGGCGCCGGCCGCCGCCTCCGCCGCACTGCACTCGATGGCCGCTTCCTTTGCTTCGACCATGTTCGGATCGGGCTTCTTGTCGGCGGCTTTGCTGGGGATGGCGGGGGCGGCGCCGGGGAGTTTGTGCTCCTGGCGGGAGCCGAAGGTGAGGGCGTAGGCCCAGGTGAATTCGGCGCCGAGGAGGAAGATCTGGGCGGAGTAGTAGACCCAGATCATGGCCATGACCAGCGAGCCGGCGGCGCCGAAGCCGGAGGTCACGCCGCTTCTGCCGATGTAGATGCCGATGAGCGTTTTGCCGATCGTGAAGAGGAGGGATGTGACGCTCGCGCCGATGAGGACGTCCGTCCAGGCCACTCTCACGCGCGGCATGACCTTGTAGATCATGGCGAAGACGGTGGTGGTGAGGAGATACGTGACGATGCCGTTGACGGCGGCGACCATCGACTGCCAGTCGGCGAAGCGCGAGCCCCACACCTTTCCCATCGCCGCCAGCCCCGCGCTAACGACGAGCGAGACCATCAGGAGAAAGCTGATGCCGGCGATGGTGCCGAATGACAGAAGACGGGCGCGCAGCAGGAGCCAGATCGGCTTTCTCTTCCGCTGCGGAGCGCGCCAGATCCGATCGAGCGAGTCCTGCAATTCGGCGAAGACGGAGGTCGCTGCGATCAGCAGCAGGACGAGGCCGAACAGAGCGGCGGCCATACTTTCCGCCGGCTTGCTCGCACTCTCGAGGAGGTTCTGCACCGCCTCCGCTCCCTCGCGGCCCATGAGCCCCTGCAACTGCGCGGCGATCTCTCCGCGCGCGGCCTCGACGCCGAAGATCATGCCGGCGAGCGAGATCACGATCAGCAGAAACGGCGCAATGGAGAGCATCGTGTAATACGCCAGCGCCGCCCCCATGCTCTGGGCATAGTCGTCCACCCACGACGAGGCCGCGGCTTTTGTGAGAATCCAGATGTTCTTCGCGGTGATGACGACGCGCTCGCGTCTTCGGGCCATGTCGCGGAGTCTACGGCCTCGGGTCGCTGGGATGGGGAACTTCGGGGTCTCGCGGGTATTTGCGGGGTGAAAGCCCGGCGATCGCCAGGAGAGGCGCGGGGGGGGCTGCCCGGCGGTTCTCTTCTGGAGCGCCGGAGGATTTCGGCGGACGGTTTTTGGTGGAGCGGCGGGCTCTTAGCCCGCCGAGCACTGGTCGGCGGGCTGAAGCCCGCCGCTCCACCTGGACTGCCGGCCGTTTAGAGAGATGCGGGTGCGTCCGGGTTCTGGAGCGCTGAGTCAATCTTGCGACGAACGGCCTTTGGTGGAGCGGCAGGCTTTAGCCTGCCGAGCATTGGTCGGCGGGCTAAGAGGGTTCAACCCGGAGACATAGTTGACACAGAGTTCTAGAGACATATTTGACAACGTGGCTGTCCTGGAACGCAGATGTCGGCATGGGTTTACGGGTGAAGACGATGGCGGAGCAGCGGCTGGAGGCGATCGAGTTGAT
>DASVUA010000258.1:0-1650 GCA_036387295.1 Thermoanaerobaculia bacterium
TCGGCGGGCTAAGAGCCCGCCGCTCCACCAAAACAACGCATGGCCGCTCTCGCGAAACCCACGTTCAGTCTGGAGTGCGGCGACGCCAGTCGCCGCTTTCACTCGCGGCAGCAACGCTGCCGCAGCAGCGAGCAGTCCGGCGGGCTAAGAGCCCGCCGCTCCACCAAAAAAGCATGGCCACTCTCGCAAAACCCACGTTCAGTTTGGAGTGCGGCGACGCCAGTCGCGGCTTTCACTCGCGGCAGCAACGCTGCCGCAGCAGCGAGCGGCCGGCGGGCTAAGAGCCTGCCGTTCCACCAAAACAACGCATGGCCGCGCTCGCGAAACTCACGTTCAGTTTGGAGTGCGGCGACGTCAGTCGCCGCTTTCACTCGCGGCAGCAACGCTGCCGCAGCAGCTAGCAGCTCGGCGGGCTAAGAGCCCGCCGCTCCACCAACAACCGCCTGGCGGCACTCGCCCGCGAAGTACACTCGCCGCGGTGAAACCTGACAACCCATTCGTCCTACCGGCTGAGCGGATCGCGGGGATCGAGCTTTCGCTGATCCGGCAGATCAATGCGCTTGCGACGCCGCTCTCGGTCAACCTCGGCATCGGCGAACCGAACGTGCTACCCGATGCGCGGCTGCGGGAGCT
This sequence comes from Thermoanaerobaculia bacterium, assembly GCA_036387295.1. Taxonomy (GTDB): domain Bacteria; phylum Acidobacteriota; class Thermoanaerobaculia; order Gp7-AA8; family Gp7-AA8; genus QHVT01. The sequence goes on from DASVUA010000258.1 coordinate 634, forward strand.
CGCGCAGCGCGCCGCAACCACTTCCTGGCACTACTCGCCGAATGCCGGCGCGCTGTCGCTGCGCAAGAAGCTTTGCGAAGGGACCGCCTTCGACCCGAAGACCGAAGTCTGCGTCACCGCCGGCACGCAGGAAGGGCTCTTTGCCGTCTTTACCGCCTTCGTCAATCCTGGCGACGAAGTCCTGATCCCGAACCCCGGATTTCTCGCATACGCGACGCTCGCGCGCATCTGCGGAGCGACCGTCGTCACGTACGACCTCGACCCGCCTGCCTGGGAGATCGATGTCGAGGCGTTGCGCCGGAAGATCACGCCGAAAACGAAACTGATCATCGTCAACTCCCCGTCGAATCCGCTCGGCTCCGTCGTCCCGCGCGAGACGCTCGAAGCCATCGCGAACCTCGGTCCGCTCGTCGTCAGCGACGAGGTTTACCGCGAGATCTGGTACGACGCGCCGCCCGCGTCGATGCTCGGCATGAGCGAGAACGTCATCGTCATGAACGGCCTCTCGAAGAGCCACGCCATGACCGGAATCCGCCTCGGATGGATCCACGCGCGCGAAGCGGTGATGAACCCCATCCTCACCGCGCATCAATACATCGCCACCTGCGCCTCGGTTTTTTCGCAAGCGCTCGCCGAGGCGATCTTCGATGACGCCGAATGGAACAGACAGTGGCTCGGGAGCGTGCGCGCGCAATTCGCGCAACAGCGCGACGCCGCGCTCTACGCGATCGCGCACGAGCTCGAATTCGAGATCGCACCGCCCGCGGGGGCGTTCTACGCGTTCGCGGCAGTGCCGACGTGCGACACAATCGGCTTCGCGAAATCGCTCGCCGTCGATGCGGCCGTGCTCGTCATTCCCGGCGTCGCCTTCGGCAGCGCAGGCAACGGCTTCATCCGCATCTCCTTCGCCGCGCCGGTCGACCAGCTCACCTCCGGCATCGAACGGATCGGCCGGTACCTGCGCACGCAGGGCCGGTGATCCGCGGCGCTCATCTCAGCCAGCTGGAACGCCCCACG
>DASVUA010000259.1:0-5977 GCA_036387295.1 Thermoanaerobaculia bacterium
CGTTCCGCCGCTGGCTCGCTTCGCAGGAGTTGACGTGTGTTGCCGGGAGCGCGCCGGGTGCATTGCCGCCGGGATTGTGGAACGTCTTTGCACGTGCGGAAGGGGCGATCTCGGCTGCGCCGCTGCTGCTCGACGGCAATGCGGCGCCGTCCACTGTCGCGCCGGAGCTCGTGCCGGGTGCGACCGTTGCGCCGCTGCTGCCGGAGAAACATACCGGCGTGTTTTACGCGCCGCGCCGCGGGAGCGCATTTCCGGCGGACGCGGCGCGTGTCAGGGTGCCGGCGGATGAGCCGCTCTGGTTGTTCGTGCTCGATTCGAAGGCGATGCCGGTCGCGATTCTCCCGATCGCGGCGCTCGCGCCGGGCACCGAGCGGACGGTGGATGCGCGGAGCGGCGGGCCGGCATCGTTGGTCGGCTGGCTGCACGTGCCGCCGGCAGACCGCGAGGCGGTGGCCAAGGCTTCAGCGATGACGTCTCCTGCGGTCGTGGCCGGCGGACGCGAGGCCGATCCGCTGCCGGCGCCTTCCATGCTGCACGGCGCGTTCTTTCGCATCCAGGACGTTGCTCCCGGCAGCACCGACGTGCGCCTCGCAGGACGCGGTTGGGTGCCGGACCGGCGAGCAATCAAAGTGCAGCGGGGACTCGCTGTCGCGGCGGCGCCGTTGCTCGTCCGCGGCGCGGGAACGCTGATCGTGCACTGGAACACTGAGGACGATCTGCCGGCGCTCGATCGAGCGATCGGCTCGTGTGAGGACGAAAACGGCGATCCACAGCTCACGATCGCGGTCTTCAAATGTTCGCGGCCGCCGCGAGGCGAGGAGCTCGAGCTGGCGGACTGCGCGTTGATGGCCGAGGAGAAGGTCGAAGGGACGTTCGGCAGCACAGCGTTCGAGGATGTGGTGCCGGGCCTGTATCGCGCCCAGATGCGTTTCGGGAAGTTGCCGCCGGCGAGCTCGGTGGCGACGGTCGGTCCGCTGCGTGTCGCCGATCTGCGCATCCGCGCGAGCTACTTCACGCTGTACGGCAGCGTCACCCGAGGCGGCGAGCCGCTCGACGAAAACGTGCGCATCGAATTTCGCGAAGGCATTGGATTCGCGCCGGAATCGAAGGACTATGCCGCCGTTTTTCGCCGGCCGCTCCTCGCCTCCGACGAGCAGATTCATGTCGACGCGTGCGACGGCGCGCCGCGGGCGGTGGTGCTCACCGATCAGCCGATCCGCCCACTCCTGCGCTTCGATATCGACATCCCGGATAACGAGCTCACGCTTCGGATGAGCGACACGTTCACGCGCGAGCCGCTCGGCGGTGCGATCGTGAAACTCGAGGCGATGTCGGTGCTGCGTCCTCCGCGCGTGGTGTACGAAACGAAGAGTGTCGCAGACGAACGGGGGAGTGTCGTATGGAGCGGCGTCCCGGTGCGCGAGCTTCATCTGACGGTCAGCCTCACGGGTTACCAGACGCAGCGCATCCCTCCGTTTTCATTGACGAAAAGCGAGAAAAAGAGCCTCGACGTGCAGCTCGTTCCATTGCGCGGCACTCGCGGGAAAGTCGTCTCCGAGCGCCCGTTCGAGAATGCGTCGGTGGCGTGGTTCTCGTCCGGCGGCTCGATGGTCGAGTGGGTGGATCTCGCGGCTGACGGCACGTTCGTCTACGTGAACCGCCACGGCGTGGACGAGACGATGGCGGTGCTTTCGACGTCGCATCCATTGTGGGTATTGCGCGCGCCGGTTGCCGCGGGACGCGAGACGATCAGCGTCACATTTCCGGTCGCGCCGGCGGTGGCGTTCGATGTGTGGCTCGGTGCGGCAGTGCCGCCGAATGAGAGCCGTCACATCGGCATCATCATCGGCGGCGTGCGCGTGCCTCAGCCGGTGCTCGAGCAGCATCAGACGCTGCGCCGCGACGCATTACGCATGCACGGCGCCGGTCCTCAGCATTTTCGCGATCTTCTGGCGACGGGACCGATCGACGTGATTCTCGGACCAGTCGCCGAAGATGTTTCGAGCCGCGGCCGGGTGCTCGACCTGTTCGCGCTCCCGCAATACGCCGACGCACCGCGCGAGCGGCTCGAGCCGGGCGCCGCGGATGTGGTGTTGACGGTGGAGTAGCCCGGCCATTGCACGTTGAAAGGTCCGTCAGGAGGAGAAGGGCGGCGAGTCGGTGGCTCCTGCGCCAACTTTCCCGCGCGTACACTGCCTGGGCATGTTCCCGATCCTGAGCTGCGCCGCGGCCTTGGCGTTCATCTTCGGGCCCGCGCTCATTGTGGGCGGATATTTCCGCTCGTGGAAGCTCGGCCTGGTGCTCGTGCCGAGTGCATACGGCGGATCGGCCGCCGGCTCCCTGGTCCTCATGCTCGTCTTCGACGCACTGCTCGATCCGCGCGGCGAGGCGGCCGAGGGGGTCGGGTTTCTGGGCCTCGGCCTCGGAATCATTGGCGGGTGGCTCGCCGGCGTCATCCTGCCGATCTGGTTCTTTCTCCACTCGCGGCGCACCGCGGCGGCGAACGCTGTCTCGTCGTCGATTGCCGCCATCGACGCGCGCATCCTCGCCGCGCGCGCGAGCTCTCGATCTGCAGCACGGGCAGACCCGTTCGATTACGGCGCGTACACATACGCCGAGCTGCTCGACGCCGCGGCGCACATCAATCGAGCCCTCCATCCGCAACAGGCAGCGCGTCTCGACCGTGAGCTCGCCACCCGTGCCGAAGCCGAGCGGGACGCAACGCTGTCCCCACGTGAACCGTCCGCACCGTGATCGCGCGCTTTGCGTGACGATCATCAAACATTGAGCGAAGGGCGGCATTGCGCTCGGCCGTGTCTGAGACAATCGGGTCATGGCTCGACAATTCGCACTCTCGCTTCTGCTGTTCGCGGCACTCGCCACGGCGGTTTCCGGCGACACACCCGCGGCGAATCCTGCTGTGAATACGACCGCGAATCCCACGCCGGTCAACCTCGATTTCGAGAGCGGGTCGCCTGGCGAGATCCCGCCGGGCTGGGTGCCGACGACGGCGCATTTCGGGTACACGGCCGTCTTGTCGGCCGACAAACCGAAACAGGGAAAACAGTCGGTTCGCCTGAGCGGCGTACCGACCGGCGCGGCGGCGGGCGAACGGCCATTCGGCAATGTCCGGCAGAAGATCGATGCAACGCCATACCGCGGCAAACGGGTGCGCTTCCGCGCCGCCGTACGTGTGGAAGGGGAAAACGCGACGGCCGGTCTGTGGCTGCGGGCCGACCGTCCGGCGAAACAGGTCGGCTTCCTCGAGACCATGCAGGCGCGTCCGATCACCGCGCCGCAATGGGCGTATTACGAGCTCGCCGGTGACGTCGCGGCGGATGCGGAGTCGTTGCTGTTCGGGCTGATGCTGTATCAGGAAGGAAGCGCCTGGCTGGATGATGTGACGATCGAGGTCGTCCCGAATCTCGTCCTCCGTTCCGCTCCGCCGCGCGCCGTTTCTGCGCGCGGCATGGAGAACCTGATCGCATTTACCCGCCTTTATGGAGTCGTGCGTCATTTCCACGCGAGCGACGAGGCCGCGGCGGCCGATTGGGATGCGGTCGCCGTCAATGGCGTGGCTGCTGTAGAAGGTGCGGCGGACGCGTCGGAGCTGGCGTTGCGGCTCAATGAGATCTTCCTGCCGCTGGCCCCTTCCATGCGCATTCACAACGCCAATGTGCCGCCGCAGCCGGAGATGAAGAAGCCGGGCGACGCGGTGACGATCGTGGCGTGGGAGCACGTTGGACTCGGCGAACAGCAGGGGAACGTCTATTCGAGCGGCCGCGTGCGGCGCAGCGCTGCACAATCGAGTCCGAAGTTCCCCGATCCATTGCAACGCCATCGCGTCGATCTCGGCGGCGGTCTCGTTGCGACGCTTCCGTTATCCGTCTACGCCGATGCATCGCACACATTGCCGCGCGCCGCGCAGAAGGCGATTACGTATTCGACCGACGCCTATACCGGAAACGATCGTGCGACGCGCCTCGGAGCGGTGGTGATCGTCTGGAACGTGCTGCAGCACTTTTATCCGTATTTCGACGTGGTGGATGTCGATTGGCCCGCGGAGCTGCGCCTCGCATTGCGCGCAGCAGGCGAGGATCGCGGCGAGGCTGACTTTACTCTCACCCTCCGGCGTCTCATCGCGGCGCTCGACGACGGCCACGGCACGGTCGGCCATCGTTCCATGGCCGGGCGGCTTCCGCTTCCGATCCTCTGGCGCATGGCCGGCGACGCGCTGGTCGTCAGCGCGGTCGACGCGAGCGTCACCGGCGTCAGTCGCGGCGACGAAGTGCTTGCCATCGACGGCAAACCGGCATTGCAGGCGCTGCGCGAAGCGGAGGCGCTCATTTCCGGCGCGACCCCACAATGGCGACGATCGAAGGCGCTCACGCAGGTGGCGGCCGGGAACGCAGGCACGTCGGCGACGCTCACCATTCGCAATGCCGATGCGACGACGCGAACCGTGACGTTGACGCGCTCTGTGCTTCCGGAAGGCCTCAGCGAGAAGCGTCCCGAAAAGATCGCGGAATTACAGCCGGGGTTCTGGTATGTGGCGCTCGACCGTATCAATGACGCCGATTTCGAGGCCGCGCTCGAGAAACTCGCGGCCGCGCGCGGCATCGTGTTCGACCTGCGCGGATATCCGTCGACCGGCACCAAGCCGCTGCGCCATCTCATCGACACAGTTTCCCAATCGGCGCGCTGGAATGTGCCGATCCTCCGGCGCCCCGATCGCGAAGGAGTGGAGTGGGACACGGGCGAACGCTGGTCGCTGCAACCGGCAAAACCGCGTCTGACGAAAAATGTCGTTTTCCTTACCGACGGACGTGCGATCAGTTATGCAGAATCGTGGATGGGCATTGTGGAAGCGTACAAGCTCGGCACGATCGTCGGCGAGACGACGGCCGGCACGAACGGCAACATCAACCGGCTGCAAGTGCCGGGCGGCTACATGGTCATCTTCACCGGGATGAAAGTGCTGAAGCACGACGGCTCGCGCCATCACGGCGTCGGGATTGCCCCCGACGTCCCGGTAACTCCCACAATTGCCGGCATCCGCGCCGGCCGCGACGAACAATTGGAGAAGGCGCTGGAGATTCTGAGGCGGGGGCGTTGAGTCTCCGCCAAAGAAAATGCCACGCAAGTGTGCGGGCTACACTGCACCGCATGTTTCGCGCGATCGTTCTTCTGTGTGCTGCATTCACCGCGATGCCACTGTGCGCGGCGTCTGCTGATGCTGAGCGGCTGTCGCGGGCCGCGTCGGATTACCGCTCCGCGCTCGCACGCGCACGACGCGGCGCGGGTGGCGACTCGGTCGAGCAAGCGTATTTACGCGCCGTCGAGCTCGGCCGGGTGCTTCTCGAATCTCCTGCTGGCGAGCTCGCGCCCATTGAGGCAATGACGCCGGACGAGCTCAATGCGTTCCACCGTTCGCTGCCGGGAATCATCCTGAATCAGGAGGAAGTGTTGCTTGCGCAGCCTGACCCTCCGTTCTTTCTCGCGCTCGCACGGGCGCACGGACGCCCTTCGGATGTGCGTTTCTTCGAAGCGTACGCGGCCACGCTGCCGGACGGCGTCTGGCCGTCGTACCTCGAACAGCAGACCGACGTCACCGGGTGCACGAAGTTCGGCGCCGGAGAGCTGGTGGCGAGGTACTCAGGATGGCTGCGCTTCAGGCGTACATACCCGCGCGCATACAGAGACGCTGTATCCGAGGAATTGGAGAAGATCGAGACAGAGGTGGGTGAAAGCACCTGCGCCTGCAGCACGCCCGCTGACACTCTGCGCGAGCTCCAGCAATTCGCGGCGCGTTTCCCTCGCTCGAGAGTGATCGCGAAGGTGCGGTTGCGGATCCGTGAGCTGCGGGTCAATCGGTCCAACATCCGCTTCGAGTGCATGTCGGGATGATGAACGCAGTGCCATTGCTGGCTGGTTCTGGTGGAGCGGCGGGCTCTTAGCCCGCCGACCTGTGCCCGGC
>DASVUA010000260.1:0-3953 GCA_036387295.1 Thermoanaerobaculia bacterium
ACCTCACCGCGTTCGCCTCCGGAACGGCGCTGCCCGCCGTCTCGGCCATCAGCTACCAGCCCAATGAGCCGGCCCTCGGCAACGGCATGATCGTGCCGCTCTCGCAGACGCTCGCGAACGACCTCAGTGTCGTGGCCGCAATGGCGTCGCAGAACGACAAGACGCACGTCGTCGTGGACGTCTTCGGCTACTTCCGCTGATTCAGAACGAGGCACACCGGGGCCGCGCACGCGGTCCCGGTGTCCATAAGGCACCCTGCCCTGACCGCCGAGCGCCTACCGCCCCAGATAGCGTTCAATCGAAGCGATGAATGTCTTCACGTCGATCGGCTTCGAGATGTAGCCGTCGCAGCCGGCTTCGAGGAAGCGGTCTTTGTCGCCGCGCATGGCGTGGGCAGTGAGAGCGAGGATGGGCACGTTTGCCGTGCGGGCGTCGGCCTTCATGGCACGGACGACCGAGAGGCCGTCCATGCCGGGAAGGTGAATGTCCATCAGGATGAGGTCGGGCTCGAGGCCAGCGCCGTCGTGCGTGAGAGCGAGTGCTTCCTCGCCGCTCGTCGCCTTCAGGATCGCGTAGCCGCCCTCCTCGAGGAGGAACTCGACGAGCTGCATGTTCATGTCGTTGTCTTCAACGACCAGGATCTTCCGCTCGCTCATTCGGGAGACCGCAGTGTACGCCTTAACCCTGCGACTTTGGAGCGCCCGGCATCTGCGGTCCTTCCGGGAAGAACTGCGGATCGAGATCGACCTTCGCGCCCTCCTGCAGGCGCTTGATCTCCGACTCGGCGGTCTGCTGGCGCACGCGCTGGCGGAGCACCGGATCGAGCTCTTCGAGCGACGGCTGTTCGACCTTGAAGATGTGCACGCCGAACTGCGTCTTCACCGGATCGCTCATCTGGCCGGGGCGCAGTTTCGTCACCACCGCCGCGATGTCCGGCGGCAATGTTTCGGGACGCGCCGGGCCGATCATGCCGCCCTGTGCGCCCGACTGCTCGTCGTCCGACTCGGCCATGGCCGTGCGCGCGAAATCGGCTCCGCCGCGCAGCTTGGCCGCAATCGCCTGTGCGCGCTGCATGGCCTGCGCTTCGGACGGCGCCTTCGCCCCGCCTTTCGCCGGAACGCCTCCGCCCGCGTAGGCGATGAGGATGTGGCGCAGGGAAACGGCGGTTCCCTTTTCTTTTTCGTACTCGGCGCGCACTTTTTCGTCGAGCTTCGTCTCGGCGAGCTTCTCGAGGGCGCGGGCAGCGGTGATCTGCGACTGCGCCATCGCGATCTGCTGCTTCACTTTCGGATCGTCCGCCACGCCGAGGCGCTTCGCTTCCTGCTCGAGAACCTTCAGCTTTACCAGCTCGTCGGCGAGCGCGCGGCGGCCGGCGGGCGACGCGTAGAACGTCCGCTGCTCGGCCGGAACGTTTTCCATGAACTGGGCGAACTCGCGATCGGTGATCGGATCCCCGTTCACGCGCATCACCACTTTCTCATTCGGCGCGAGCTTTTTGTCTCCCGCGTCGCCGCTGAACGGCTGCGAAGGAGTGCCCGGAACATTCGGGCGGAACTGCGACAAACCAAACGCGACCGCCAGAACGATGACGACCGCAACCACGGCAACAACGATGTCTTTTTTCACTTGAACCTTTCGAAACGATGAACTTGGAGGGAAGAGCGCTTGCACGACGGACGAAGCGAGGGTGATCGAAGCGGAACGAGCGAGGTCTTCGCAGGGAGGGAACGCGTGACGCGACCTTCCTGCTTCCTCGTTCATCGTTCCATTGACGCTCTGAACTTCAATCAGTATCCTCCGCCCTTGTGAAAGATTTCACGGACTCTACCGTGAATCTGCTCTCTTCCCCGCAGCTCTCGCCCGCGTCGGCGCTACATCTGCAACAGCAAAAGCACCTTTATGGCTAAAGTTACCATCGACGGAATCGAAGTCGAAGTGCAGGACGGGATCAACGTCATCGAAGCCGCGAAAGCGGCCGACGTGCACGTTCCTCACTTCTGCTATCACCCCTCCCTCAGCATCGTCGGCCAGTGCCGGATGTGTCTCGTCGAGGTCGAGGGGATGCCGAAACTGCAGGCCGGCTGCGCGACTCCCGTGAAAGACGGGATGAAGATCGCGGTCTGGAACGAGAAGGTCGACAAAGCGCGGAAAGGGCAGATGGAGTTTCTGCTCATCAACCATCCGCTCGACTGTCCGATCTGCGACAAGGCGGGCGAGTGCCCGCTGCAGGACTACTCGTTCAACTACGGCTCGGTCACCTCGCGATACGGTGAGTTCAAGCGCACCTATCCGGGCATGGATCGCACGGCCATCGGGCCGCACGTGATCCAGAACATGAACCGCTGCATCCACTGCACGCGCTGCATCCGCTTCACGGCGGAGATCACCGGCACGAGCGAGCTCGCGTTTTTCCGCCGCGGCGCGTCGACGGAAGTCGGCGTCTTCCCGGGAACGCCGCTCGACAACTGGATGAGCGCCTGCGTCACCGACATCTGCCCCACCGGCGCGCTCACGCCGCGCGAGTTCCGATTCGAATCGCGCGTCTGGAACCTCGATTCGACCGAATCGGTCTGCAACGGCTGCGACGTCGGCTGCAACATGTTCATCGGCCACCGCAACGGGCAGGTGTTCCGCTACCGCCCCCGCGTGAATCCGGACGTGAACGATCACTGGCTGTGCGACTACGGCCGCTTCTCGTACGAGCAGTACGAAACCGACCGGGTGGTCGTGCCGAAAGCGCGCACCGAGGACGACTATCTCGCGATCTCGACCTGGGAGGAAGCGCTCCAGTCGATCGAGACCGCGATGCGCGGCGCGAAGAACATCGCCGTCATCGCCTCCGCGCAGATGACCAACGAAGAAGCATGGGTCGCCAAGTCGCTGTTCGGGAAGCTGAACGCGAAGATCGGCCTCACCGTCGATCCGATCGGCCCGATCAAGATGAAAGCGCGCACCGAGTGGCTCCTCGGCGAGCAGGGTGCGCCGAATTTCCGCGGCGTCTCGGCCGTCCTCGGCAACGCAACGCTCGACCTCGAATCGCTCATGACCAACGGCGCGGACGGCGTCGACGTGCTCTACATCTGCGACGCGAAGTTCAGCGACCGCGCGAAAGACGACGCCGTCGTGGCGAACCTCCGCAAAGCGAAGTTCCTCATCGTCACCGCGTGGGACGCCAGCCATCCGCTGGCGGAAGTGGCGGACGTCCTCATTCCGGGCGCGATTCATCCGGAAAAAGAAGGGACGTACACGAACCTGCAGGGCCGCGTGCAGCGGATCCATCAGGCCTTCCCGCCGAAAGGCCAGGCCGCGAGCGAGCTCGAGTCGCTGCGGCGCGTCGGCGCACGCCTCTTCCCCGATGACGAACAATTCCGCAGCGCCGACGCACTCGACGTGTTCGCGACGCTGCGCGCCGCCGTCCCGGAGATGGCGGGGGTGAGTGCGTAATGGCGTTCGATCTCACTGACGTCCTGCTGTCGATCCTCAAGATCGCGATCATCCTCGGCCTCTGGCTCAACGTCACGCCGATCATGGTGTGGATCGAGCGCCGCGGCAGCGCGCTGATTCAGGATCGTCCCGGCCCGAACCGGGTCGGCCCCTTCGGACTTTTGCAGTCGTTCGCCGACGCGCTGAAGTTCATCATGAAGGAAGACATCATCCCGGCGCAGGCGCACAAGTGGCTGTACACGCTCGCGCCGATGTTCGGGCTGCTCCCCGCCCTCACCACCATCGCGGTCGTGCCGTGGGGACGCTCATTCGTCATTCCGGAGATGCACGCGTTCGGACGGACGCTCTTCGAAGGCGGCCGCTTCTTCAATCCGATCGTGGCCGACGTGAGCGCCGGCATCCTGGTCGTCTTCGCGCTCGCCTCGCTGGGCGTGTACGGCATCACCATCGCGGGCTGGTCGTCGGCCAACAAGTATTCGATGTTCGGCGCCATCCGCGCCTCGGCGCAG
>DASVUA010000261.1:0-6958 GCA_036387295.1 Thermoanaerobaculia bacterium
AACCGGCGGGCTAAAGCCCGCCGCTCCACTAAAGGACGGTAATCGCAAGGCGCGAATTTCTTCAGTCGTGCAGCAAACCAGGACATGCCGCCAGCCCCAATAACGACGCTCTGGTGGAGCGGCGGGCTTCAGCCCGCCGAGCATAAACCGGCGGGCTAAAGCCCGCCGCTCCACTAAACGACGGTAATCGCGAGGAGCGAATTTTTCCCAGTCGCGCAGCAAACCCCGCAGCTCACAATTGTGGTTTCAGCCAGCCGGCGACGCGTTCTTTTAGTTTGTCCATCCAGGGGCGTTTGAGCCAGCGGCGGGGGGTGATTTCTTCGCTGCGGGCCAGGTCTTCGAAGAACATCTGTTCCATCTTTGCCGCCACCGCCTCGTCGTAGATGTTCACGTTCACCTCGTCATTGAGGCGGAACGAGCGATCGTCGAAATTGGACGAGCCGATCGACGTCCAGATGCCGTCGACCACCATCGTCTTCGCGTGCATCATCGTCGGCTGATACTCGAAGATGCGGATGCCGCGGCGCAGCAGTTGTGAGTAGAACAAACGCCCCGCATGCCGCACGATCGGGACGTCGGTGTACTCGCCCGGCACGATCACCCGCACGTCGACGCCGCGGCGCACCGCCCCTTCGAGCGCGCGGATCGTGTCGGTGTCGGGGACGAAGTACGCGCTGTTGATGTAGATCGTTCTCTGCGCGCTGACGATCGAGACCGTGAACATCAGCTTCACCGACGACGACCCTTCCGACGGCGACGACTTCAGCACCTGCGTGAGGCAGGTGCCGCGCGGATCGAGCTTCGGAAAGTATTCGAGGCCGGTCAGCAGCTCGCCGCGGCTCTTGATCCAGTTGTCCATGAACGCGAACTGCATCTGCGTCACGACCGGGCCTTCCACGCGCACCACCGTCTCGCGCCAGTGGTCTTCCGCGTCAGCATCGCCCAGCCAGTTGTCGGCGATGCCGACGCCGCCCGAAAAGCCGACCTCGCCGTCGATGATCAGCAGCTTGCGATGCGTCCGGTGGTTGAACGTCATGAGCGTGTACCAGCGCAGCGGGTGATACCACTCGATGCTGATGCCGTTGCGCTCCATGAATTCGGTGAGGCTCGACGAGATCGACGCGCTGCCGACCGAGTCGAGAATGATGTTCACCTTCACGCCGGCGCGCGCACGCTCGGCGAGCGCCTGCGCGAATTCGCGTCCCACTTCGCCGTCCCAGTAGATGTAGAACTCGGTGTTGATCGTCCGTTTCGCGCTGCGGATCGCCGCGAGCATGGCCGGAAAGATCTGCACCCCGTTCTTGAGGATGTCGATGCGGTTTCCTTCCGACGTCGCGGCGCCGGTGAGCGCGTGCATCGTCTGCAGGAACGCCACGTCGCGCACGCCGAACTGATGGCGCATGTGGTAACGCATCGGCACGCGGCGGCGCACCATCGGCAGCGGCGTGCGGCCGGGGTAGCGAGGCGGCGTGCGGCGTCGGCGGAAGATCAAAACGCCGACCGCTTTCCGATGAGCCAGATGATGGCCACGACGGTGAGCACCACCATCGCCAATGCCAGCACAACCAGGAACGCCACGATCGCGCCGAGGATCAGCGCAATCTCACTCGTGCGCCGCGGCGGGCGCGTGCGGTCGCGGTGCTTCTCGAGCAGCCGCATGTTCTTCATGTTCTCTTCGTAGAGAAAATCGAACACGTCGCCCGCGACGGGAATCGCGCCGAAGATCAGATCGATCGCGACGTTGAACACCATCCGCAGGATGACCCGCATCGGCACGCGATGGCGCAACGCTCCGGCGATGATCCACGTCGAGAGCAGCGCGCCCGTGACGTCGCCGATGCCCGGAATCAGCCCGAGGACGGCGTCGAGGCCGACGCGGATGTTCGTCCCCGGAATCGCAAATGCCTCGTCCATGACGTGCGCGAAGCGGCGCAACGCAACAAGATCCGGCGGCAGTTTTTCGTCCGGCTCGACGACCTCGGCGATATGAACTTTGTCAGGCACGCTGGTGAGTATGCGAGAGATGTGCTCGGTGCGGTGGGGGCACCGTTGCCAGTTGGCGGGTGGCGGTTGTCAGTTACCCGTTGCCCCTTGTCCGTTGCCCGGGCCTTTTCGCCTGATCGAAGGCTCAGCAAGTGCCGCCCAGGCGAAACCGCCCGGGCAACGGGCCACGGGCCACGGGCAACCTTCAAAGGCAACGCTCCCCCGACAGGCGCGTCCATTGCGTCTATGCTCCCGGCATGGGCGAGGCCCCACAGCATCGGCCGCCGTCAGTGCGGGAGAAATGGGTTGGACGCATTCTCTCCGCGCGCGACGTCATCTGGTCGTGGCTCACCGATCCCGCGGTGCTGGTTTACCGGCGTCATGGGTTCGGGCAGAAGCGTGTCCGCGCCACCATCGTCGAGATCGCGCTCTTCGTCCGTGAAGTCGTGCGCGAGTTCTGGAACATCGAAGGCACCTCGCGCGCCGCATCGCTCGCCTACACGACGCTGCTGTCGCTGATCCCGCTGCTCGTCGCGTTCACCTACCAGCTGCAGAACTACTACTCGCGCCTCTTCCCCGGGATGCAGGCGCAGATCGACACGATCCTCAATACCGTCATCCCGTATCAGTCGCCGCAGGTGAACTATCACCTCGCCCGGTTCACGCAGAACGCCGGCACCGCCTCGGTGGTCGGCGTGATCGTCTTCATGTTCGTGGCGTTCCGCCTCTTCCTCGCCGTCGAAGGCGCCGTGAATCAGATGTGGAAGGTGCGCAGCGCGCGCGGTTACCGGCAGAAAATCATCGCCTTCACGATGCTCTTTTTCTGGGGCCCGCTGCTGATGGGCCTCTCGTTCACGACCACCGCGATGCTCGAGCGCAATCGCTATCTGCGGATCATTTTCGAAGGCGATCTGATCTTCAAAGCGGCTCCGGTGATCGTGCTCTTCATCGGATTCACGATGTTGTTCTGGCTCGTGCCGTCCGCGCGGGTGCGCATCCCGGCCGCGGCCCTCGGCGCGGTCGTGACGACGGCGCTCTTCACGCTCGTGCGCTGGGGTTTCGGCATCTACGCCGATTACCTGATGAGCGGCCGCTTCAACATCATTTACGGCACCGTCGGCCTGGCCGTGATCTTCCTCATCGCCATCGAAGTGATGTGGATCGTCATTCTCCTCGGCGTCGAGATCAGCTACGTCTGGCAGAACCTCTACGGCGTCTTGCGCGCCACCGCGGAGCAGATCGAAGACGAGCCGCAGTACGACACCTATTTCGCGCTGCGCGGCCTCGTCGAGATCGCGCGCCGCTTCGACCGGCGCGAAGAGCCGCCCTCCACCTATCGGCTCGCCGAACAGTTCGGCACCACCGATTCGCAGATGCTGCGCGTGCTGCGCAAGCTCGAAGACGCGAAGCTCGTCGCGCCGGTGGGCGGCGAGTGGATCGGCTACGTTCCGGCGTGCGATCCCGATCGCATCAGTTTCGAGGAGGTGGTGACGCAGATGGAAGGGGTGACGCGCCTCGTGCCCGACGTCGGGCCGGAAGATCGCGAGCGCGAGCTAATCGGCGGCGTGTTCACGCGCCTCAATCGCTCGACCTCGGATGCACTCGATCGCCTTTCCATCGGACGCGCCGTGCGCGAGCTCTACTCGCCGCGCGAAGTGCGCGATGAAGACGCCGTCTCGTCTTCCTGACGCTACGCGCTCTTCGCCTCGGCTTTCGCGTCCGCTTTCGCGCGCAGCGACCGCACCATCCGAATGCGCCGGAACGTTTCGTACGCGATGGTGGTCGTGGCCAGCCAGACGATTCCCGCGCTGATGCCGGCCGCGATATCCGAGATCCAGTGCACGCCGAGGTAGATGCGCGACGCGGCGATCGCCACGACCATCGAAGACGTGAAGGCGAGTGCCGTCGCGCGCCAGCGCCAGCGGCGAAACATGCGCAGGGTGATGTAGCTCAGCGCGCCGAAGAGCACCGTCGAGCCCATCGCGTGACCGCTCGGAAACGAGTATCCATGCGCGTCGCGCAGCGCCTCGGCGAGCTCGGGCCGCGCGCGTGCGAAGGTCGACTTCAGCCAGAGATTCAACAAGCCGCCGACGCCGCTCGTGACGAGCAGGTACGCCCCCCAGCGCCAGTGGTTCTTCAGCACGAGATACACCGCCACGCCGACGCCGATGAGGCCGAGACCGGCCGGCGTGCCGATGATGGTCATGATCGTGAAGAACGTCGTCCCGCCGCTGCTCCGTGCTTCGCGCGCCCACGCATGCACTGAACTGTCGACCTGATGCAGGTTCGGCGATTCGCCCTGCACCCGTTCCGCAATGTCGAGAAACGCGTCGCCCGCAAATGCCGTTGCGGCCAGCCCCGCGCCGAGGAGTACGAAAACCGGGAGGTAATCGCGATAGCGAAACGACGCAGTCCAGTGTGCCGCCTTCGCGAGCAAGCCCTCGGTCAACGGCCCTAGCGTGCGGATGACGACCCAGAAGAAAAGATAGACGGCGAGAAACGCGGCGATGAACGTCAAAGCGCGCGCATTGTATCGGCGTCGATTCGTTTGGAGTGCGGCCTAGAACCCGCCGCTCATGTACTTCCACTGCACGATCTTGTCGTTGATCTCGCGCAGGCGCCGGCTGATCATCCGGCAGAGGAGATTCAGGAACTGCAGCGACGCGTGCGGATCCATCGAGAGGATTTCGTTCAGCGTCGCGCGATCGATCGAGAGCACGGTCGCATCGCCTTCGTGCGA
The DNA here is from genome assembly GCA_036387295.1 of Thermoanaerobaculia bacterium. Lineage (GTDB taxonomy): Bacteria > Acidobacteriota > Thermoanaerobaculia > Gp7-AA8 > Gp7-AA8 > QHVT01. The sequence goes on from DASVUA010000261.1 coordinate 4,724, forward strand.
TTTCGCGTCGGCGGAGCGCGGCTTTTCGTCGATCAGCGCCATCTCGCCGAAAAAATCGCCGCGATCGAGCACCGTCAGCGCTTCCTCACCGACGCCGGGGATGAACTTCGAGATGCGCACGCGGCCGTCGAGGACGATGTAGAGCTTGTCGCCCTTCTCGCCTTCGCGGAAGATCATCGAGCCTTCGCGGAAACGCTCCTCGCTCGAGAACGTGGCCAGCAGTTTCATTTCGGCCGCGGAGAGGCCGCGCTCGCGAAAGAGGTCGACCTTGTCTTCGGACTTGACGGTGACCTGCTGCACTTCGCGCTTGCTGTCGACCACGCGCTTGCGGCCCTGACCCTTCTTCGCGTCCTCCTGGAAGAAGAGCTTGAGCTGCTCGTTCGCGTCGCGCACTTTTTCGGTGAGCGAGCGCCAGAAGGCCCAGTGCAGGCCGACGGCAAGCTCTTTGTCTTCATCGAGCAACTGATCGAGCGCGCTGAAGGAAAACGTGTAGCAGGCCGACGCTTCCTTCGCGATGCCGTCGCTGGAGCGATGCGTCCGGTCGATGAAGTTCATCTCGCCGAAGATCGTGTCGGTGGTGAGCGTGCCGAGGATCTGCGGACCGAACGGAGTCTCCTTGCGGATCTCGATGCGGCCGTCCTTGACCACGTAGAAATCCATCGACCGGTCTTCTTCACGGAACACGTAATCGCCCGTCGCATAGCCCTCGATGCGGGCGAACTTCGAGAGGCGGAAGATCTGCTCGTCCTTCATGTGCTGAAAGACGGCGAGGCGGCGCAGATCGCCGGCGACGGTGATGAGATCTTCGCGCTTTTCGGCCGCGCGGGTGATCTTGTTGAGGATCTCTTTGAGGTCGTTGCGCGTGTCGAGGCGGAAGAGATTTTCCTTCCGGTGCTCGAGCCGTTCGGTGCAGAGCTGGAGCTGTTCGACGCGGTCTTTGATCCGCGCGTTGAGATCCTTCGAGTCGATGTTGTGGATGCGCTTGAGCGTGTTGATCATGCGGCGCACCGGCTCGGTCGATTCGCCTTTCTGATCGGTGGCGAGGAGGAACGCGTCGATGAAGTCGTCGAGCGCGAGATCGAAGTTCTTCAGCTCGAACTGCACGCGTCCTGAGATCTCGGCGAGGCCGCGGTCGAACGGGTTCAGCTTGCGTGCGCGCTGGATCTCCTCGTGCGCGATCGTCCACTCGCCCTGCGAGTAATAGAGGCGGCCGAGGATCTCGTAGGCGCGGTAATTGTTCGGCGTCTTGATCTTCGCGATCTCGAGCAGCTCGATGGCCTTCGAGGTCTGATCCTTGGCCATGTAGTACTGCGCGAGGCCGATGTACTGCGACGCGTCCATGTCGTCGCGCGCGCGCTCGGCGATGACTTCGAGCTTGAGGTCAGCGTAGCGGGTCTGTTCGGCCTGTTTTTTCAGGTCGCGCGCCCGCGCGAGGTTGATGCGCAGCGCCACCGAGCCGGGCTTGAGCTTCTCGGCCATCTCGTACAGATGGATCGACTCGTCGTACATCCCCTGATCGCAGTAACGACGCGCGAGCACCAGCAGGTCGTCGGCTTCGATCGGGATGTTCGTCTCGGCCGCAACCGTGCGGAAACGCGGACGAGTCGTGAGCGGGCTTTCAGCCATGGGAAGCGTCATTATATGAATGCAGCACGGAGAACGAAGAACGCAGAATGAAGAAAGCCGCCCTCGCCGCAGTCGTTTTCTCGCTGCTTCATTCTGCGGTTTGCGTTCCGCATTCCGCGGCGGCCGATTTTCGGATGGCGGAGCCCGGCTACGAGTTCGCGTTTCCGCGCGACCATGGCTCGCACCCGTCGTACCGCACCGAATGGTGGTACTTCACCGGTCACCTGCGCACGAAAGAAGGGAAGCGTTACGGATTCGAGGTGACGTTCTTCCGCGTCGGCATCGCCACCGGCACCGCCAAAACAACCGAGTGGGACCTGCAGCACGTGATGCCGGCGCATTTCGCGATCACCGACGTGAACGGGAAGAGCTTCCGCTACTACGAAAAGCTGAATCGCGCGTCAAAGTACACGGCCGATTCCGCGGAAGGGAAGCTCGACACCTTCAACGAAGGCTGGCGCGCCGTGACGAATCCCGACGGTTCGTGGAGGCTCGTCGCTGCGGAAGGAAAAGACTCGATCGACCTCACGCTGCGTGCGCGCAAGCCGCCGGCAGTGCATGGTGAGAACGGCATCAGCGTCAAGGCGCAGGCGGCGGGATTCGCGTCGC
>DASVUA010000262.1:0-16115 GCA_036387295.1 Thermoanaerobaculia bacterium
CCGGTATTCCGGTGCCGTTTCGACCAAAGACCATATCAGAGCGTGAGCGGCAGACGTCAAACACCTACGCTTTGTAGAGGTTATGATCGGTTTCCTTGTCGACTGAACGGCGCCTTTTCCTCGTTGCGATCGTCGCCGGAATCGCCGCGAGAATCCTTCAGACCGCCACTTCCCTCGGCTCGCTCGACGCGGCGCTCTGGTTCCGCTTCGCCGAGCTCATCGAGCGCGTCGGCATCCTGCACTCGTACGCCGAGACGACGCTGATGAACCACCCGCCGCTCGCGCTGGCGATCGCGAAGGTGACGAACCGGATCGGCATCGCGTGCGGGCTAGAGTTCCAGGATTCGTTCCGCCTCCTGCAGATTGCGGCAGACGTCGTGACCGCGCTCGTGCTCGTGCGGATCGCGCGGCGGCAAGTGCGCGCGACCGGCGCGATGTTCGCCGCTCTCCTCTTCTTTCTCTCGCCGGCCGTGGTGTTCATCAGCGCGTTCCACTGCAACAGCGATCCATTGATGATGATGTTCGTCACGATCGCGATTGCAGCTGCGCTCGAAGGAAAGCCGCTCGTTGCGGGCGCCGCGCTCGCGTGCGCGACCGGCATCAAGATCGTGCCGCTGCTGGCGGGGCCACTGTTTCTCTTCGCATTCGAAAACAGGCGGCAGCGGATGCGGTTTCTCGCCGCCTGCATCGTTGGCGCTGCAGTGATCTTCCTTCCGGCGATCGTCGTCAGCGGACCGCGGTTTCTGCAGCAGGTGTTCGGCTACACCGGCTTCGTTCGCGCGTGGGGTCTGCCGCTGCTCGCGCACGTGCTGCAGGCGACGACCGGCGTCGTCGTGCCGCTCACCTGGCTGCCGCTTGTCATGGTCGGCGCGCTCGGCGCGTTGTGGCTCGCCGAATGGCGGCGCGGCATGCGCATCGGAGCGTTCCACGGCGCGCGTCTGCCGGCGCTGGTCGCGAGCACATATTTAATGGTGTTGTTTCTCGCGCCCGGATTCGGCGTGCAGTATCTCTACTGGCCGTTGCCCTTCATCGCGTTCGCGCTGCCGCGGTGGGCGGCGGTGGCGTTCCACGCCGTCGTGTCGGCGTATCTCTTCGCCGCGTACACCGCCTGGTCGGATGGCTGGCCGTGGTGGTTCGCGAACGGCACTGGCAGTCCACGCGTGGTGGAGCTGCTGTCGAAGAGCGGCGTGGTGCTGTGGGTGCTGATCGGCGTCGCCGCGATTGCCGCGCTGCGACGGTTGCAACGGGAGTAACGCGCGGAGCGCGCTACTCCTCGTCTTCGTCTTCGCCGCCGGCGCTCTTGTACTTTTTCGTCTTGTTGTAGAGCGTTTTGTACGAGATGCCGAGGATCTCGGCCGTCTTGCGACGGTCGCCGTCGGTCATCGTGAGCGTCTCTTCGATCACGATGCGCTCGACTTCTTCCATCGGCTGGCCGAGCGGGATGCTGACCGCGTTCTTGGAGCGCTTGCGGCGATTGCCCGCGAGCTTGTCGGGCAGGCATTCGACCGTCAGCGTGTCGGTGCGCGCCATGATGAAGGCGCGGTTGATGACGTTGCGCAACTCGCGGACGTTGCCCGGCCACTCGTACGCCTGCAGCGCTTCGATGAATTCGGGATCGATCTTTTCGACCGTCTTTTCTTCCGTCTCGTTCAGCTTCTGCAGGAAAAAATGCGAGAAGAGCGGGATGTCCTCGAGACGCTCGCGCAGCGGCGGGACGTCGATCGGGAAAACGTTGAGGCGGTAGTAGAGATCTTCGCGCATGCGGCCGCCCTGGATGGCCATCTGCGGATCGCGGTTCGAGGCCGCGACGATGCGCGCGTCGATGTTGATTTCTTCGTTGCCGCCGACGCGGCGGAACTTGCCTTCTTCGAGGACGCGCAGGAGTTTGACCTGCAGCTCGATCGGCATTTCGGTGATTTCGTCGAGGAAGACCGTGCCGCCTTTGGCCATCTCGAAGTAACCCTCGCGGCGCTTGATGGCGTTCGTGAAGGCGCCCTTTTCGTGGCCGAAGATCTCGGACTCGATGAGGGTCGGCGAGATCGCGCCGCAGTTGAAGGCGATGAACGGTTTGTTGCGGCGGCGCGAGAGGTAGTGAATCGTGTTCGCGACGACTTCCTTGCCCGAGCCCGACTCGCCGACGATGAAGACGTTGGCGTCCGTGTTGGCGACCATTTCGAGCTCTTCGAACAGCCGCTGCATGCGCGGCGACTTGCCGACGAGATGTCCGAGGGCACCCATCTTCTGCAGCTGGCGCCGGAGCTCGATGATCTCCTGCTTCATCAACTGCTTGTCTTCGACTGACTTGAGAATGACCTGAAGGCGCGGCAGGTCGACCGGTTTGGTGACGTAATCTTCAGCGCCGACTTTGAGCGCTTTGACCGCGGAATCGACGGTGGCGTGGCCGGTGAGGATGATCACCGAAACGTCGGGGAAGTTTTCCTTGATGCGGTGCAACAGATCGAGGCCGGAACCGTCCGGCAGTTTGAGGTCGACGATCGCCACATCGGGGATGAGCTTGTTGATCGCGTTCCAGCCGGCTTTCACCGTGTCGGCGACTTCGGGCTCGTAGCCCCACTCTTCCACGACGTCGGCCATGCCGGCGCTGGTGGCGCGATCATCATCGACTATCAGGACTCTTTTCATCGTGCTCCCAGAGGAAAGGACAGCCTTAGCGAGACCTTATCACGTTCCTCGACGGCGTTCAGCTCACCACCATAAGTCTCGGCGATGAGCCGCGCAACGGCGAGTGAAAGGTCAGGGTTTCCCTCGGCGTCGCTGTAGTAGAACTTGAAGATCCGGGTCAGCTCCGCGTCTGCTTCGGCGGGCCGGCCGGTGATGCTGACGGTGTACGTATGAGCGTCGCGTGCGACTGCGACGGTGCGCGATTCAGCGGGTAAGAACTTCGATGCGCCCTCGAAGAACAGCTTGCAGGCCTGCCGGATTCTCGCCTCGTGCGCTTCAATGATGGCTGGGCTGTCGGACTCTACCGACAGGCCGACAGACGCGGCCGCGTTGGCGATGATCGACGCAAGGTCGAGCGCGGCCGGCGGGTCGTCGCTCTTCGGCGGTGTCGACATGAGAAAAAACGCATCGAATACGCGGCCGAGACGACGCAGCTCGCCTTCGATCGCACGTGTGTAGCCGGTGATCTTCTCGTCTTCGTCCGCACCGAGTTTCCGCAGACGCATGCGAAGCAATTCGAGATTGAGCACCGCTACGTTCAGCGGCGTCTTCAAGTCGTGCGCGGTATCGGCGCTGCGCAGAAAGTTCGCGCGCGCGAAGGTCTCGAGCCAGGATTCCATGGGATCTTTGAACCGGCGGAGCCTAATGCAAAGTCGAGACCGGCTGAGTCGCGCCGGACCGGACGCGGCGCGCGTCTGCGCATACCGGCGATCGAAGCGCCGGTATGCGCGAGAACGTTAGTCGCGGTGGACGGTGAGCACGGCGATCGACTCTTCGAGCCGCGCCTCGGCCAACGCGAATTCCGGATCGTTGGACGAGAGGTCGGCGAGCTCACGCTCCGCCGTTGCCCGTTCCTGCTCGGCGGCAGTGCGATCGATCTCTCCCGGCAGGACGCCGCGCTCGGCGAGCACGATCACGCGATCGGGCAGCACTTCGGCGAAACCCCACGTGATCACGAGCCGCTCGATCTTGTTGCCGGTGCGGTAGCGGAGCTGTCCGATGCGCAGCGTCGCGAGCAGCGGCGTGTGACCGGGCAGAACGCCGATCTCGCCGTCAGTCGCCGGCAGCACGACTTCGTCGGCCTGCACGTCGACGATCTTCCGCTCGCGCGTGACCACGGTGAGACTGATTCTGTTTGCGAGATCGGCCATCGTCGATCCTTACGCCGCCTCGCGCTTCATCTGCTCGTAGCGCTCGATGACGTCTTCGATCGTCCCCTGCAGCAGGAACGCCTGCTCCGGGATTTCGTCGTGCTTGCCGTCGACGATCTCGCGGAAGCCGCGGATCGTGTCGGCGATCTTGACGTACTTGCCCTTGATGCCGGTGAACTGCTCGGCCACGTGGAACGGCTGCGAAAGGAAGCGCTGGATCTTGCGGGCGCGCGAAACGATCACGCGATCTTCTTCCGAGAGCTCGTCGATGCCGAGAATCGCGATGATGTCCTGCAGATCCTTGTACTTCTGCAGAACGGCCTGCACTGCACGGGCGGTGTTGTAGTGCTCTTCTCCCAGGATGCGCGGGTCGAGAATCTTCGAGGTCGAGGCGAGCGGATCGACGGCCGGATAGATCCCGAGCTCGGCGATCTGACGCGAAAGAACTGTCGTCGCGTCAAGGTGAGCAAAGGCGGTGGCTGGCGCGGGATCGGTGAGATCGTCGGCGGGAACGTAGATCGCCTGCACCGACGTGATCGAGCCCTTCTTGGTCGAGGTGATGCGCTCCTGCAGCTCGCCCATTTCCGTGGCGAGGTTCGGCTGGTAACCGACGGCGCTCGGCATGCGGCCGAGGAGTGCCGACACTTCGGAACCGGCCTGCGTGAAGCGGAAGATGTTGTCGATGAAGAGCAGCACGTCCTGACCTTCCACGTCGCGGAAGTACTCAGCGACGGTGAGGCCCGTCAGGCCGACGCGCAGACGCGCTCCCGGCGGCTCGGTCATCTGGCCGTAGATGAGTGCTGCTTTCGACTTCGACGGATCGCCGGGCGTGATGACGCCGGTCTCTTCGAATTCGAGGTAGAGATCGTTGCCTTCGCGGGTGCGCTCGCCGACGCCGGCGAACACCGAGAAGCCGCCGTGCTGCTTGGCGACGTTGGTGATGAGCTCGAGAATGAGAACCGTCTTGCCGACACCGGCGCCGCCGAACAGGCCGGTCTTACCGCCCTTGGTATACGGCTCGAGCAGATCGATGACCTTGATGCCGGTCTCGAACATCTCGATGCCGGTGGCCTGGTCTTCGAACTTCGGCGCATCGCGGTGGATGGACCAGCGGAGCTCGGAATTGACCGGGCCGCGCTCGTCGACCGGCTCGCCGAGGACGTTGAGGATGCGGCCGAGGCACTCGCGTCCGACCGGAACGGAGATCGGCGCACCGGTGTCGATCGCCTTCATCCCGCGAACCATGCCGTCGGTCGGCTTCATCGCGACGCAACGCACCTGGTTTTCGCCGATGTGGTTCGCGACTTCGACGATGACGTCGATGTTCACCTTGCCGAACTCACCCTCGTCGAAGATGCGGATTGCGTTGTGAAGCGCCGGAAGATGACCTTCCGAAAATTCGATGTCGACGGCGGGTCCGATGATCTGGACCACGCGGCCGATCTGCTGAGTCGTCGTTGCTGTCGCTGTTGCCATGTCGTTCTCCGAACTCAGTTGTCGGTCATCGGTTGTCAGTTGTCTGCACTGTTTTGCCCGGCACAGACAACCGACAACTGAGAACCGACAACATCATTATTACTAGTGTCCCGCCGCCGCCGCGCCGCTGACGATCTCGATGATTTCCTTCGTGATCGAGGCCTGGCGGATGCGGTTGTAGGTCAGGGTGAGGTGGCTGATCATCTCCGATGCGTTCTTGGTCGCCGACTCCATCGCGGTCATGCGTGCACCCTGTTCGGCGGCCGCCGATTCGAGCAGCACGCGATAGAGCTGAAACTCGATGTGTTTCGGAAGCAGGTCGCTGAGGATGCGCTCTGGTCCCGGCGCGTAAATGTAGTCAATGGCCGGCGTGTCGGCGTCGGCGACAGCGCGCGGGAGCGGCAGGAGCCGCTCGAGCGTGACGCGCTGCGCGATGACCGACTTGAATTCGTTGTAGATCACGTAGACGGCGTCGAACTCGCCGCTCACAAAGTCGGCGATCAGCGCCCCTGCGATCTCGCGCGCCGTTTCGAGCGAAAGCGCCTGATAGACACCGGTGCCCTGGCGGCGCACCGGAATCGTGCGGCGGCGGAAGAACTCGATCGCTTTGCGGCCGATCGGCAGCAGCTCGACCTGGTCCCACCCTTTTTCTTTGATCGCGTTCTGCGCGGCGCGAATGATGTTCGCGTTGAACGCGCCGCAGAGACCGCGGTCCGCGGTGACGACGAGCAGCAGTACCTTGCGCTCTTCGTCACGGTCCTGCAGCAGCGGATGCGTGGCGAGATCCGCACGCGTCGAGAGCGACGCGAGGACTTCGCGCAGACCGGCGGAGTACGGACGCGCGGCCATCATCCGCTCCTGCGCGCGGCGCAGTTTTGCGGCGGAAACCATCTTCATCGCCTTGGTGATCTGCTGCGTGTTCTTCGTGCTGCGGATCCGGCGGCGGAGGTCGATCGTGCTCGGCATGTCAGTTCTTCGGTTTCAACTCTTCGGCGTTACGCGCTGGCCAGGACGCCGGCGTGGTCTTTGACGTACTGGTCTTTGAATGCGGTGAGCGCGGCGCGCAGGCGGCCTTCGACTTCGGCGTCGAATTTCGGCGAGGTCTCGAGCAGCTTCACGAGCTCGTTGTGCTCGTCGTTCATGTGCTGGTGCAGCGCCGCTTCGAACGGACGAACCGCTTCGACGGCGAGGTTGTCGAAGAAGCCCTTCGTGCCGGCGTAGACCGAGATGGTCTGCAGGCCGACGGTGAGAGGCGCGTACTGTCCCTGCTTGAGCACTTCGACCAGACGCTTGCCGCGGTTGAGCTGCGCCTGCGTCGTCTTGTCGAGATCGGAGCCGAACTGTGCGAACGCCGCGAGCTCGCGGTACTGCGCGAGGTCGAGACGCAGCGTGCCGGAGACCGACCGCATCGAGCGGACCTGCGCCGAGCCGCCGACGCGCGAAACCGAGATACCGACGTTGATGGCCGGACGGACGCCGGAGTGGAAAAGATCGGTCTCGAGGAAGATCTGGCCGTCGGTGATCGAGATGACGTTGGTCGGGATGTACGCCGAGACGTCACCGGCCTGCGTTTCGATGATCGGCAGCGCCGTCATCGAGCCGCCGCCGTTCGCGTCGCTCAGCTTCGAGGCGCGCTCCAGAAGGCGGGAGTGGAGATAGAAAACGTCGCCGGGATATGCCTCGCGGCCCGGCGGGCGGCGGAGCAGCAGCGAGATTTCGCGGTAGGCCGCGGCGTGCTTCGAAAGATCGTCGTAGATCACCAGCGCGTGCTGGCCGTTGTACATGAAGTACTCGCCCATCGCGGCGCCGGCGTACGGCGCGAGGTACTGCAGCGGCGCGGCTTCCGAAGCCGAGGCGTTGACGATGATCGTGTAATCCATCGCGCCGTACTGCTCGAGCGTCTTCACGATCTGCGCGACGGTCGACTTCTTCTGACCGATTGCCACGTAGATGCAGATGACGTTCTTGCCCTTCTGATTGATGATCGTGTCGACGGCCACGGCGGTCTTGCCGGTCTGGCGGTCGCCGATGATCAGCTCGCGCTGGCCGCGGCCGATCGGAATCATGGCGTCGATGGCCTTGATGCCGGTCTGGAGCGGCTCTTTGACCGGTTTGCGGTCGACGACGCCCGGCGCGAGGCGCTCGATCGGGTAGAACTCGGTCGTGGCAGCGGGGCCGCGGCCGTCGATCGGAACACCGAGCGCGTTGACGACGCGGCCGACCATCGCGGGACCGACCGGAACCGACATGATGCGGCCGGTGCGCTTGCACTGATCGCCTTCTTTCAACTCGTGGTAGTCGCCGAGAAGCACGCAGCCGACGTTGTCTTCCTCGAGGTTGAGCGCGAGGCCCATGACGTTGTAGGGGAACTCGACGAGCTCACCGGCCATGACCCGCTCGAGACCGTAGACGCGCGCGATGCCGTCGCCGACCGAGGTGACGGTGCCGACTTCGGTGACGTCGACGCCGCGGCCGATGCCGGTCAATTGCTGACGGATAATCTGGGTGATTTCTTCTGCCTTCAAATCGACGGCCATTATGTTTCTCCGATATTGCGGCCGTAAGTCGTCAGGTTAACGACTCACGAAATTTGTTGATCTTGCCTGCGACCGAGGCGTCCCAGATCTCGCTGCCGATCTGGACGACGAAGCCGCCGAGGAGTGTCGGGTCGGTCTTGATCTCGAGCTCCACCTTCTTGCCGACCTTGTTCGCGAGGGTGGTGGCGAGCTGCTGCGCTTCGTCCGCGCCGAGCGGCTTCGCGCTGCGCACGGTTGCGATCGCGACTCCGAGGGCCGTGTTGACGTAGGCCTTCAGCGCTTCGATGATCGCGTCGATCTGATTGATGCGGTTGTGCTTGACGAGCACTTCGAGGGTGCGGGCGGTCAGCTCGGAGGCGTTCATCTTCGCGGCGATCTGCCGCGTGATCTCGAGCTTGGTCGCTTCGTCGACGGGGTTCGCGTAGAGGTCGTGCAATTCGCTCGAGCCGCGAAGCGCGTTCGCGAAGATCTGCAGCTCGGCGCGAAGCTCGTTCGCTTTTTCCGGCGAGCCGGCGACGTCCATGATCGCGCGGGCGTAAGGGCGTGCGAACCGGCGGATCATGAGCGCACCTCACCGACTTCGCGCAAGCTCTCCTGGAAGAGGTTGCGCTGGTCCTGTTCTGTGATTTTTTCCCGCAGGATGGCTTCGGCGCGCTCGCTGGCGAGCTGGCCGGCGAACGCGGTGAGCTCCGTCCGCGCATGTTTGAGACGGTTGTCGACTTCGGCGCGGGCGACGGTGAGGATCTTCTGCGACTCCGCTTCGGCCGCGGTCATCAGCTCGCGCTTCTGCCGCTCGCCTTCCGCTTCGGCGCGTTCCTGGATCGTGCGCACTTCCGCTTCGATCGCGGCGAGGCGTGCCTGGATCTCGCTCGCCATCTGGTCGGCGCGCGTCCGGCGCTCGCGCGCTTCTTCGTTCGCGCGGCGAATCGCTTCGCTCCGCTCCGCGAACGCTTTGCCGACGGGGCCTTTAACGAGATACACGAGCACGCCGACGAAGAGGAGCATGTTGGCGATCTTCAGAATCCAGCCGGGCATCCCAAAGTACGTCTTCTCGTGATGCGTTTCCGCAGCAGCGCCATGTTCGGTCGGATGGGCCACTTCGTGCGCCGCGCCTTCCGCACCGTGGGCAGCCGAGGCGCCGGTGGTGTCGTGCGGCGCCGCGGAGGCGGGTGCGTCATGCGGAGCCGAAGCAGCGCCGTGAGCGGGCGCGTCGTGCTGGGCAAAGAGCGCCGGCGCGATCGCGAGCAGCGCGATGATGAGAAACCGGCGCATCAGACCGCCCTCCCGAGGATTCGTTCCGCCGCCAGGCGAGCCAGCGCGTCCGACTCGGTGACAATGCGGGCGCGGGCCGTGGCGACGTCGCTGGAAAGCCGCGCTTCCGCTTCGCCGGAGAACTGACGCGCCTCAGCGTTGGTGCGGTCGACGACCTGCTGACGGTATGCGGCCGCTTCGGCCCGGTGGCGTTCGCGCACGGCCGCGGCGTCGCGCTTCGCGGCCTGCAGCTGCGCCTCGGTCTGCGACGTCGCTTCGCTCAAACGCGCAAGCGCGTCTTCGTACAGTTTTTCTGCCGACTTCGTCTCTGCCTCGCGAGCGTCCAGGACGTCGTTGATCGGGCGCAGGAAGAACCGTCGCACGACCATGTAGTTCAGAACGAAGATCACCATGATCGCGAGCAGAGAGAGATCGGGCGCTAAGTTGATTTGCATAACGTTTTGTCGTTGGCGAGGGGCGTGTCGAGGAGGGCTCCAGGAGCGCACACGACCCCCTAAAAAGCCGTGGCTGTATACCACATCGGAAAGAACGTTGTCACGCCGCAGGTTGTGGGTCGGGCGTGGCGGACGACAACTACAAAGACATTCTGGAACGGGCGGATCGCCACTTTGCGGAGGTGATCCGGACGCAGCCGCAGAACCTCGCGTGCGGCGCCGGCTGTTCCCTCTGCTGCTACGGCCTGTTCGAGATCGGATCAGGCGACGTTCCGGTGATCGCCGAAGGATTGCAGCAGCTCCATCCGATGCGCCGCAAGAAGATCATCCGCCGCGCGCTCGACATCGTGGAACAGAGCGCTCATCCGAATCTGCGCGAGTGCTCGCCGGAAGAGAAGGAAGCGTTCTTCGACCGGACGCAGTCGACCGGCTGTCCGAATCTCGATGAAACCGGCCGCTGCATGATGTACGAGCACCGTCCGCTGGTCTGCCGGACGTTCGGCTTGCCGATTCGCGAGGGTGAAACGTACATCGGCGACATCTGCGAGCTGAACTTCACCTCGTCCACCCGCGCCGAGCGGGTCAGCGCCGCGTGGGACCTCGAGTGGGAGGACATCCTCGGCGCGGAGGACGAGTTCACGATTCCAGAGGTGATCGTGCTCGTCGCCCGGATGCGCGGCTGGCTCTGACGTCGCCCGGCTGCCGCTGACGAGCCTCGCCTAGGCCTTCGCGGCGATGCTCGTGACGCTGGCGCCGGCGGCGGCCGCCTTCTTGTCGCCCATCACGCAATTGCCCTGGAAAATCGCCCCTTCTTCGATGACGAGCGCGGGCGTGTCGACATCGGAGTAGACCTTGCCGTTGCGATGGATCTCGACGCGCTGATCGGCCGTGATCTTGCCGACGACCGTGCCGCTGATCGCGATCCGCCCGACGTGCACTTCCCCTTCGATGTGCGCGCTCTCGCCGACGATCAGCTCGTTCTTCGAGCGGATCTTTCCGTGAAACTTGCCGTCGATGCGCATCGTGTCTTCGAACTCGAGCTCACCGCGAAACGTCGCCCCGCGATCGAGGAAGCCGTTCAAATCGCCGCTTTTCTTCATTTGTATCTCCTCGTTCCTTGTGGCCGTTTATCGCCTTCTCATGATCTCGTCGACCAGCCGGATCAGCTCGTCTTCGCTGCCGAAGCGGACGTGAATGACGCCGCCACGCCGCTTGCGGTCGATCTCGACTTTGCTGCGCAATGCCCGCGTCAGCTTGTCTTCCGCGTCGCGGGTGAAGATGTCCTTTTCCTTCTCGGGCTGCTGCTCGGCCTTGGGGGAGCTCTCCGCCGCCAGCATCTCGGTCTGGCGGACGTTCAGGTTCCGCTTCACGACCCGTTCCGCGAGCTGCTCCTGCTTCCTGGCGGAGTCGACCGCCAGAATCGCCCGGGCGTGCCCCATGGTGAGCTGCCCCGCGGCCAGCAGCTTCTTCACAGAGTCTGGTAACTTCAACAATCTCAAGAAGTTAGCGACAGTTGACCGCTCTTTGCCGACGCGCTTCGAGATCTCTTCCTGGGTGAGACCGAACTCCTCATGGAGCTGGTGGTAGGCGTACGCCTCCTCGATCGTGTTCAGGTCTTCGCGCTGAATGTTCTCGATCAGAGCGACCTGGAGCGTATCGCTGTCGGTCATCGTCTCTTTGATGACCACCGGGACGACGCTGAGCCCTGCCTTCTGCGCGGCGCGGAAACGGCGCTCGCCTGCGATCAGGCGGTATTTGTTGTCGCCGGTGCGGGTGACGACGAGCGGCTGGATGATGCCGTGCTCGCGGACGCTGCGCGAGAGCTCTTCGATCGAGGCGTCGTTGAACGTCCGCCGTGGCTGGTACGGATTTGGGGAGATCTGTTCGATCGGCACTTCGGCCAAGCCGGTTCCGGCCGGAGCGGCGACGGCTGGTGCAGCTGCGGCGGGCTCGGCGGCGGCGCGGCTCGGGATGAGGGCGCCGATCCCGCGTCCGAGGGCTTTTTTCTGGGTGCTCATTTCTTCAGGGCTCGTTTCTGGAGGGTCATGGCAGGACAGTCTCCGCTCGCTGAATGAACTCCTTGGCGAGGTTCACGTACGCTTCGCTGCCGCGGCTGCGGATGTCATAGAGAATGATCGGTTTCCCGTACGACGGCGCTTCGCCCAGCCGGACGTTGCGGGGGATGACGGTGTTGTACACCTTCTCGCCGAAGTGGTTCTTCATCTCGTCGGCGACCTGGCGCGCGAGATTCATCCGCTCGTCGAACATCGTGAGGACGATTCCTTCGATGTCGAGGCCGGGATTGAGCATGTCGCGGACGCGCTCGACGGTATTGACGAGCTGCGCCACCCCTTCGATCGCAAAGTACTCGCACTGCATCGGCACGAGCACGGCGTGGGCGGCGGTGAGGCCGTTGATGGTCAGGAGGCTGAGCGACGGCGGCGAGTCGATGAGGATGTAGTCGTAGTCCTTCGACACCTCCTGCAGCGCGCGGCGGAGGTAGAACTCGCGGCCGATCGCGTCGGCCAGCTCGAGCTCTGCGGCCACGAGGTCGACCGACGAGGGGGCGACGTCGAAGTTCGGAAGATCGGTCTTCTGGATGACCTCGCGGATGTTCATCCCGTCCGTCAGCACGGGATAGATCGACTTGTCGCTGGTCTTCGATAAACCGACGCCGGAGGTGGCGTTTGCCTGCGGGTCGAGGTCGACCAGGAGCACGCTGCGCTCACAGGCAGCGAGAGACGCACTGAGGTTGATGGCCGTCGTGGTCTTGCCGACGCCGCCCTTCTGGTTCACGAGCGAAACGATCTTCGTCATTCGGTTGATGCTCGACGCCTGTCGGCGCTTTGTTCCACGTGGAACGTCAACAGCACGAGGTAATTGGATTCGCCGCGCGGCAGCGGGATCACGTCTCCGCGGCTGAACCCCGCGATCGCCGGCACGTCCGGCGTCCCCTGAAAGAGTGCGATGCGCGCACCGTCCTCCAGGTGATCCTTCAGCGTCGGCACCCATTCCTCCGGATATCCAACCGCTTTCGATACAACGAGCGAAAACCGGAGCTCTGCGGGAAGCCGGGGCAGAAGGCGCGCCAATCTATCACCGTAAACTCGGGAGCTCAAGCCGCACTCCCGCACGATGTGCTTCAGAAACGCCCATTTCTTCTGATCTGCTTCGACGAGGTGGAACCGCGCCGCGGGCGAGACGATGGCCATCGGAATGGCCGGCAGCCCGCCGCCCGAGCCGAAATCCATCACGTCCCCTCGCGGCTGGAGCACTTCGGCAGCCGCCAGCGCCTCGGCGATGTGGGCGTCGAGATGCTCTTTCGCCTCAGGTCCGATGAGGTTCACCTTCGCCGTCCACTTCAAAAGCTCTGCGCGATAGAGGTCGAGGGGTGTCATTTGCCCTGTCAAACGCGCGATCCGCCGCGCCGCACGTGCATCCGCACGATCGCGATCGCTGCCGGCGTCACTCCCGGAATGCGACTCGCCTGCCCAAGGGAGGCCGGACGGATTCGGGTGAGCTTTTCGGTCATCTCGCGCGAAAGGCCGGGAAGCGCGTACGACATCTCGGCCGGAATGCGCAGTTCATCGTCGTCGACGAGCTTTGCCGCCTCGCGCTGCTGCCGCTCGATGTATCCGGCATAGCGCAGGCGGCTCACCACCCCTTCCAATTCTTCCTCGTTCAGGGCGCGATAGGCGACCGGGAGCTCCGGGGCGGCGGCTTCCGCGACGGTCAGCAGGCGATCGAGATCGAGATTCGGGCGCTGCAGAAGCTTTCCGAAGGTGGTTTGCTGCGCCAGGTCGATCCCGGCGTCGCGCAGCCAGGCGACGGTTTCGCGGTCGGGACGCATCTCCGCCTCCCCGAGCGCGACTGCCCGCTGCATCCGCGTGACGCGCGAATCGACGCGGCGCTTCCGCTCTTCGTCGACAATCCCGAGCGTTGCGGCCAGTGGTGTGAGCCGTTCGTACACGGAATCGCAGCCCAGCAGCAGCCGGTGCTCCGCGCGGGAGGTGAACATCCGGTACGGCTCCTCGGTGCCGAGGGTCACGAGATCGTCGATCATCACGGCGGTGTACGCCTCGTTCCGGCGAAGAATGACCGGCTCTCCCCCACGCACACTCTGCAGCGCGTTGATTCCGGCGAGGAGGCCCTGCGCCGCCGCTTCTTCGTAACCGGACGTTCCGTTGATCTGGCCGGCGAGAAAGAGTCCGTCCACTCCGCGCACCTGAAGCGTCGGCGCGAGCTGCTCGGGATTCACGAAGTCGTACTCCACGGCATAGCCGTAGCGCGCGATCTTCGCCTGCTCGAAGCCCGGCAAAGAGCGGATCACCGCATCCTGCACATCCGGCGGCAGCGAGGTGGAGATCCCGTTCATGTAGAGCCAGGGGTGCTCGAGCCCTTCCGGCTCGACGAATACCTGATGGCGCTCCTTCTCCGCGAACCGGACTACTTTGTCCTCGATCGAGGGGCAATACCGGGGGCCGGCGGCGTTGATCTGGCCGGAGTACATCGGTGCGCGATGGAGATTCGCGCGAATGAGATCGTGCGCGAAGGCGCCCGTGTAGGTCAGCCAGCAGAGTACCTGCGGCTGTTCGAGGCGATCGGTGAGGATCGAGAACGGCCGCGGAGCCGCATCGCCGGGCGCTTCTTCCAGCTTCGAGTAATCGACGGTGCTCTTGTCGATGCGTGGCGGGGTCCCGGTCTTGAGGCGGCCGAGCCGCAGCCCGAGCCCGCGAAGGGAATCGGACAGCGTCTCCGCGGAGGGCTCGCCGAAGCGGCCACCGACGGTCTTCTCCTCCCCCGAGTGCATCAGCGCGCGGAGAAACGTGCCGGTCGTGACGATGACCGCCTTCGCCTCGATGCGCGTCCCGTCTCCGAGGACGACGCCACGGACGGCGCCTGCATCCTCTATTAATGTAGAGACGGAGCCCTCGAGCAGATCGAGGTTCGGTTCGGCCGCGAGGATCTGCTGCACCGCGGCCGCATAGAGGTCGCGATCGCATTGCGCCCGGGGCCCCTGGACGGCGGGACCTTTGGAGCGGTTGAGGACCTTGAACTGAATCCCGGCCCGATCGGTCGCCTCCCCCATCAACCCGCCGAGCGCGTCGATCTCCTTCACCAGGTTTCCCTTGGCGAGTCCGCCGATGGCCGGATTGCACGACATGCGGCCGATCGCATCGCGAGCCATGGTGATCATCGCCACGCGCGCGCCGCCGCGAGCAGCCACTCGGGCCGCTTCCGCTCCGGCGTGACCGCCGCCGATCACCAGGATGTCGTAGGGTGCAGACATGTTCCACGTGGAACACTGCTGATGCGAGTTGTCATCCCGGCGCTGCGTGGCAAGGGAAGCTTGTCATCCTGAGCCGCGGAGACGGCGAAGGATCTTCCCTGCCGCACGAGGGAAGGTCCTTCGCTTCGCTCAGGATGACAAGCGGGGCGCGCTTCCCCTCACTTCCCGATACAGAACTTCGAGAAGATCTCCGTGTACACGTCTTCGCGGGTGATGGCGCCGGTGAGGAGGCCGAGGGAGTTGGCGGCGCGGTAGAGATCGACGAGGACCATCTGCTCGTCGAGCTCCTCCTCCAGCGTGGCGAGTGCGGCCTGCAACGCGTCGGCGCAGTCGGCGACCGCCTGCCGCTGCCGCTCGTTCACCAGCGCTCCTTCCGGCGCGGCGAAGCGGTCGCGCACGAGCTCGTCCAGCCGCCGGAGCAGCAGCTCGATGCCTTGATCGGTAACGGCGCTGATCGCGAGTGCGTCCCGGTGCGGCTGGCCGAGGTCCGCTTTCGTGTAGACGAGCAGCACGTCTTCGAACGCCGCCAGCTCCTGCCGGTCTTCGTCGGTCAGGCCGGAGGAGCTGTCGACCAGATAAAGAATAATGTCGGCGGACCGCGCCGCTTCCCTCGCCCGCTCGATGCCGATCCCTTCCACGACGTCGGAGCTCTCGCGTAGGCCGGCGGTGTCGGCGAGCGTGACCGGCAGGCCGCCGATCTCGACGGTCTCCCGCACGATGTCGCGCGTGGTGCCGGGAATCGGCGTGACGATGGCCCGGTCGCTGCCGACCAGGCGATTGAGCAGCGTCGACTTGCCGGCGTTCGGGCGGCCGAGGATCACGGCACTCAGGCCGGAGCTGGTCGCTCGTCCGCGGCGGAACGTATCTGCCAAGGCAGATGTCTCGCCGAGCGCGTCCCCGAGCCGCGAAACGGTCTCGGCGTGGCTGATGAATTCGTACCCTTCTTCCGAGAAATCGAGCGCCGCTTCGAGGCGGGAGATCACCTCGAGCAGCGTCTGCCGGATCGCTGCTGCTTTCCGGCTCAGCACTCCTTCGAGGTTCGACAGCGACAACTTTGCCTGCAGCGCGGTCCGCGCGTTGATCAAGTCGGCAATCGACTCCGCCTGCACGAGGTCGAGCTTTCCGTTCAGCACCGCCCGCTCGGTGAACTCGCCGGGCGCCGCGATCCGCGCGCCGGCAGCGACACAGGCGGCGATCACCCGTTCGACGATCAGCGGATTGCCGTGCAAAGACAGCTCGACGAGATCGTTCCCGGTGAACGAGTGCGGCGCCT
>DASVUA010000263.1:0-8069 GCA_036387295.1 Thermoanaerobaculia bacterium
CCGATGTTGATCTCGCGGCAGGCTTCGACCACCACCGCGCGCGAGCGTCCGTTCTCGGTGCAGAGAATGCGAATCTGTCCCACGTAGTCGTACTGGCGGCCGATCACGGCGCCGGTCGCGGGATGCGTGACCATCTCGGCCGCTTCGACGGCGAGATACGTTTCGCCTGCCACGAGGCCGGTGGTGGCATCGCCGTGGATGAAGATCAGGTCGCCCGGTGCGGCGCTCCCCGCCATTTCCGGACCTTCGACGCCGGGCCGGTATTTGACTTCGTAGTCTTCGTGCGATTGCACGTAGTTCGGCATCGGCTCATCGGGGCTTCCGATGTAGCCATAGCAGTAGATGTCAGCTTCGGTGCCGAGCGCGACGGCGTTCCCCATCGGCGTCGCCCGACCCACGGCGGATCCATCGTCGGTCGGCGTCGCGGTGAACGTATCGCCCTGGCCGAGCGGCGTCTCGCCACCTGCCGCGGCGGCCGCGTTGTTTCCTTCACCTTCGACCAGCAGGACGTCGCCGGGATAGATCCAGTGCGCGTCGGTGATCCAGGTATTCGTCTCCCACAGCTGCGGCCAGAGGTACGGATTGCCGTAATACTGCTGCGCCAGCGCCCAGAGCGTATTGCCCTTGACGATCGTGTGAGTCCGCGCGCCGGCGGGGTACGTTGCGGGATCAGGAGGGTTGTACGCCGTCCAATGATCGCCCACGCGATGCAGCTCGCGCGGCGGCTGCGACGTCTGCCTTTGCGCAAAAGCGCTCGTCGCAATCACGAGCAAGAGAACGGGAGCCACCACCCTACGCACACTGATCATTGTCCCCTCCCCGGGTCTTGTCGCCAGTAAGTCGGCTCAACAAGTTAGCCTAACGAGGGGTGAGCGGTCAACGAAGAGCGCCCGCGGCCGCCAAAACAACACGAGCCCGCACCTTTCGGTGGCGGGCTCGTGGAGCGTCGGGTCCGGGCAGGAACCCGGGGATCTCGCAACTCGGGAGCTAGCGCAACGCCAGCGATCCGTCTTCCTGCGGAATCGATCCGCCGATCTGCTGCTGCTCTTTCTCGTAGCTCTCGATCTGTTTGGTCCGCTTGTCGTAGTTCTTGAGGACCTTCTTCACGTACTGGCGCGTCTCGCGGAACGGCGGGACGCCGTTGTAACGCTTCACGTTGCCTTCGCCGCCGTTGTAGGCCGCGATGATCTTCCGGAGATCGCCGTTGAAACGCTTGTCGAGGTACTTGATGTACTTCACGCCGGCATCGACGTTCTGCTCCGGGCTGTAGAGGTCGCGTGCGCCCATCCAGCGGCCGGTGCGCGGCATCAGCTGCATGAGTCCCTTGGCGCCGACGTGCGATTTCGCCCGCGGCTTGAAGCGCGATTCCTGCTCGATCACCGCCGCGACGAGCGCCGGGTCGACGTCATACTTTTTCGCTTTTTCGTAGATCAGCTGGCCGAACGGAATCTCTTCGGCGAAGAACTCGGCACGGATCGAGTCGCTGATCCGCTTCATCTCCACGAAGAAGACGTCGCCCTTCTCTTCTGATGTCTCGTCATCGGCCCACTGGTCGACCGCGATCCACTTCCCGTCGAACAGCGCGAGCTCACGCGAGACGAATCGGTCCGGCAGGACCTGCGAGAGCTTGAAGACGGTGTTGCCCGTGAAATTACCTTTGAGATTCGCGACGACCTTTTCGTCCTCACCTTTGAGGCGGACGACGCGGACGGCGTCGAGGTCTTTCTGCACCAGGAACTGGACGTTCTCGAACGTTTCGGCGATACCACCGACCGACAGCGCGGTGCCGAGCACGAGCGCGGCGGCGCCGCGGCCGCCCAGGAGCCGGAAGATGCGATGCTGCTCGGCCGACTTCCTCGCTCGCGCAATGCGAGCCGAGAGCGAATCCTTCAAGGGACGTTGCTTAGGCATTCACCCTCCTCCTGATCTTATTAGGATTCCGAATAACTTAGTTTTTCGGGAACGCAGCTATCAACGCCCTCGCCTACCTGCTTATTGCCGCAGGAGGGGTCCGATGGCCCAAGTCGCGCTTTTGGAATAAGTTACTCGCTGAACACTTCGGCAGAGAACCGCTCGATGCGGCACTCCGGCAGGAGCCAGGAGTCGGGAGGAAGGCCTGCTTTGACACACGTTTGTCGCAGAAATGTTTGGCGATCCCAACCGTAATTCGTCGCCACCTGCGGCAGGAGCAGCCCGACCCGGCTCCCTCTGCTGATGATGAGGCCGTCGCGTCCGACTTCGATCTCTTCGACGTCGGTGACCCGGACGATCGGGCTCATGACGGAGATCTCGATCTCCACGTTCGCGAGCTCCTCGGGGCGCAGCGGGTAGAAGCGGGGATCGCGGAACGCGGCGTTGATGGCGTTCAACGCGATCGCCTGCCCGAGGGGAGCGGCGGGCTGAATCGAGCCGATGCAGCCGCGCAGCGCATGTCCTTTGGTGTGGAGGGAAACGAAGGCGCCGCTCGGCTGGCGCAGCACGTCGTCGAGCTGCGCCACGTCGACTTCGACGCGCTGCCCCTCGAGCGCCGCCTCAATTGACTGGCGGGCGATCCGGAGAAGCTGCGTCCGTTGTTCCTGAGTGAGCATGGGCCGGCTTGCGGCGGATCAGCATCAGATTACGAACGTAAACGATGAGCCCCCCGCATTGCGCGATCGTGAACACGGTGTCCCGAATGTGAATTGCGTACGCGGCGGTGATGATCCCGCCGGAGAGCGAGAGATACCAGAAGGCGGTGGGGATGTAACTCTGCTTCCGTTTTTCCGACGCCGCCCACTGCACGAAAAACCGCGAGCCGAAGAGCACCTGCCCGAGCAAGCCGAACGCGACCCAGGCGTCCCACTGGAAAGTCATGCGATCGCTCCTTGCGGGTGTTGTTGTATCGGTTGTCGGTTGTCAGTTGTCGGTTGTCTGGGCCTCAGCGCGATTCCGCACAGACAACTGACAACCGAGAACCGAAAACCGACAACACCCCTCACGTCTCTTCGCGCACGTCGTAATTCAGCATCCGCTTTCCCATCCAGCGGACGGCGAAACAATCGGCCAGGCCGCGGAAGGCGCGGTTCATCGCGCCGTATTTCGAGACGCCGAACTGCCGCGCGCGGTGGTTCACCGGCATCTCGATCACTTTGAAGCCGGCGTAGCGGACGAGGGTCGGGAGGAAGCGGTGCATGCCGGTGAAGAGGCGGACGCGGTCGACCGCTTCTTTCTTCACCAGCTTCAGCGAACAGCCGGTATCGGTGATCTGGTCGCCGGTGATCCAGTTGCGCACGCCGTTGCCGATGCGCGACTGCATTTTGCGGCTCCAGGTATCGCGGCGATTGACGCGCACGCCGATCACCATGTCGGCCTGCGCCTGCTCGAGCTTCTGCATCATCGCGGGGATGTCGGCCGGGTCATTCTGCAGATCGGCGTCGAGCGAGACCACCAGCCGTCCATGCGCTCCGCGCCACGCCGCATCGAGCGCGGCGGTCTGGCCGCTGTTCTTCTGCAACGCCAGCACGCGCAGCGTCGGGTATTGCGCGCGCAGCGAATGCAGCACCTCGCGGCTCCGATCGGTCGAGCCGTCGTCCACCGCCACGATCTCGTACGACCATCCGCGGCCGTCGAGCGCCGCCGCGATCTCCCGCAACAGGATCGGGATGTTTTCTTCCTCGTTGTAGATCGGGAAGACGACGGAAAGGTCGGGCTGCGGCATGAGCTAAGCCGGCAGTCTAACCGAGAAAACGCGCTCGAAATTGGCGGTCGTCTTCGCCGCTACCGTCTCCACCGGCACGTTCCACAAACCGGCCAGCAGCTCGGCCACTTTGATGACGTACGCCGGCTCGTTGTCGCGTCCGCGGTACGGCACCGGCGCGAGATACGGCGTGTCGGTCTCGATCAGCACGCGATCGGGATCGAGCCCACGCGCCGCGTCGCGCAACATCTCGGCACTCTTGAACGTGACGATTCCGGAGAACGAGATGTAGTAGCCGGCGTCGACGAACTTGCGCGCGACGTCGAGGTTCTCGGTGTACGAGTGGAGGATTCCGCGCGCGCCGCTCCGTGTGAGGATGTCCACCATGTCGTCGGTCGATTCACGGTTGTGCACGATGATCGGCTTGTCGAGCTCCTGCGCCAGCGCGAGGTGCCGCTCGAAAACCGCGATCTGGGTTTCGCGCGGCGAGTGCATGTAGTGGTAATCGAGCCCGCATTCGCCGATGGCGACGACGCGAGGCTCGCGCGCGAGGCGTGCGATCTCCGCGAATGCCGCGTCATCGCAATCCTTCGCTTCGTGCGGATGAAAACCGACCGCCGCCCAGACGTCGTCGTGCTGCTGCGCGATCGAAACCGCCTGCGGCGCGTCGTCGAGCTTCGTCGCCGGCACCACGAATCCCCGCACGCCGAGGGCGCGCGCGGCGGCGAGATTCGCCTCCGCGTTCGACATCGTCAGATGGCAGTGCGAATCGGTGAAGATCAAACGCGCTCCACGATCATCGACAGCCCCATGCCGCCGCTGATGCAGAGCGTGGCGAGGCCGTAGCGTTTGTCGCGCGTCTGCAGCGCGTGCAGGAGCGTGGTGGTGATGCGCGCGCCGGTGGCGCCGATCGGATGCCCGAGGGAGATCGCACCGCCGTGCACGTTCAGCTTCGCCGGATCGAAGTGCAGCTCGCGGTCGCATGCGATCACCTGCGCGGCGAACGCTTCGTTCAGTTCGATGAGGTCGATCTCGTCGAGCGACATCCCGATCTCCTCGAGCAGCTTCTTCGTCGCCGGCACCGGCCCGATGCCCATGACGCGCGGATCGACCCCTGCCTGCGCGTAGCCGACGATGCGCGCCATCGGCTTCAGCCCATGTTGCGCCACCGCCGCGCCGCTCGCGACGAGCATCGTCGCCGCACCATCGGTCACGCCCGACGAATTGCCGGCGTGCACCGTTCCCTGCTTGCGGAACACCGGCGCCAGTTTGGCCATGCTGTCGAGTGTCGTGTCGAAGCGCGGATGCTCGTCCTGCGCGATCGTCACTTCACCTTTGCGTCCGGCCACGCGCACCGGCACGACTTCGTCGGAGAAGCGATTCTCTTCGTATGCGCGTCCTGCTTTCGTCTGCGACTCGACGGCAAAGCGGTCCTGCTCTTCGCGCGAGATCTCGTACCGATCGGCGAGCGTTTCCGCGGTCGAGCCCATCATCTCGTCGGCGAGCGGGCACATGAAGCCATCGCGCACCATGCCGTCGATGATCTCGTCGTTGCCCATGCGGTAGCCCCAGCGCGCGCGCGGCAGGAGATACGGCGTGTTCGACATCGACTCGGTGCCGCCGGCCAGGATGACGTTCGCGTGGCCGAGGCGGATCTGATCGGCCGCGTTCATGATCGCGCGCAGGCCGGAGCCGCAGGCCTGATTGACCGTGTACGCCGGCACCTCGTGGCGCAATCCCGATCTGATCGCCACCTGCCGCGCGGCGTTCGGACCGACGCCTGCCTGCCGCGCGTTGCCGAAGATGACTTCGTCGACGGCGTTCGGATCGATGCCGCTGCGCTCGAGCGTCGCCTGCGTGGCCGCGGTGCCGAGCTGCGGTGCCGTGAGTGTGGAGAGACCTCCGCCGAACTTGCCGATCGGAGTGCGGAGTGCCGCGATGAGAAAGATGTCTTCTGTCAGTTTTGCCATTGCGTTCTGTTTCCGCTGGTTCAGCTCGCCCTTCCTTCGAGCAGCGACACGACCATTTCGACGTAGGTGTCGACGGCGGCGAGCAGGTCGCGCTTCGCGATCTTCTCGTTGACGCCGTGCGCGTCGAGGATGGAGCCGGGGCCGAAGAGAAGCGGTTTTCCGAGGTTGCCGAGCCAGGGAACGTCGGTGTTGAACGCGACGACCTGCGACGGCTGGCCTTCCGGAACGAGCATGAACTGCGGCGGATTTCCGCGCGACGCGATGATGCGGCCGCCATGTCTGGCAACGAGCTCCGCGAGCCGCCGCTCGACATCTTCCGGCGTCGTGACGAGGCGGAAGATCATTTCGCATTCGGCCTCGGCCGGGATGATATTCGGACGTTGTCCGCCGCGCACGACGCCGACGTTCACGGTCGTCTGTCCGAGCACTTCGTGCGTTCCCCAGTCGTGCGCGTTGATGTCGGTGATGGCCGCGACCATCCGATTGATCGCGGAGTCTCCGAGGTGCGGATAGGCCGAATGCGCGGCCACCCCTTCGAAGCGGACCGTGCACGTCAGCGCCCCTTTCGACGCGCGGGCGAACTTGGATTCGGTCGGTTCACCGACCACGACGAACTCGGCACCGAGCTTCGCGAACTCGACGTTCGCCGCTTTCGCACCGACGGAATCGGTTTCTTCGCCGACCACGAATAGAAACGCGAACTGATCGATGCCCCGCGCGCGGAGCTGCTCGCCCGCCGCGATCATGGCGGCGATGATGCCTTTCGTATCGCACGCGCCGCGGCCGTAAACGTGCTCGTCGTCTTCGCGCGATTCGAACCAGGGAGGCACCGTATCGATGTGCGAGTTCATCACGACGCGGGGCGTGCCGCCGGCGAGCGCGAGCAGGTTGAAGCGCGTCGGCGTCACCTCCTGGCGCCGCGTGGTGTAGCCGAGGCGGGTGAGCTCGCGGTCGAGCAGCTCGCCGATGGCGAGCTCGCTTTCAGTGGGCGACGGCACGTCGATGAGCTGGCGTGCGAATGCAATCGGATCGAGCGGCATGGCGGCGGATCATACCTGCGAGGTCGCATTCGACCGGCGGAACGCGCCGCACTCCGCGCAGGACGCTGCGTCATCGGCCGAGGGCAAACCACAGAACCGAAATACGTTACGCCCAGGCGCCCGTTTCCGGAGGCGTGCGCCACGTCCTCCTCCTCACGCTTTTCCTCGCCGCCTCCGCCGCGCGAGGAGCCGTCACGTTCGTCTCGCCGCTCGACGGATCGCAGGCGATCGGAGTGATGACGCTGGAGGTGACGACGGACGTCACGACCGTCGATCGAGTCGACTTTTTTGTCGACGGCGTTCTGGCCGGAGTGGCGCGCCAGCAGCCGTATCGCATCGCGTACGACTTCGGCACGTCGCTCACCGCGCGTGCGATCAGCGCGAAAGTCTGGAGCGGCGGCTTCAAGCTGGCGCAGTCGGCGAGCATCACCACCGCCGCAATGACCGCAAACGACACGCTCGACATCGACCTCGTCGAAGTCCCGACGCGCGTTCGTTCCACCCGTACGCTCCAACCAGCCGATCTGCGCGTGCGCGAAAACGGTATCGAGCAGCAGGTGCGCGACGTGAAGCGCGAACGCCCGCCCGCGCACTTTGCGTTCGTGGTCGACCGTTCGCTCTCGATGAATGACGGCAAGCTCGAAGCGGCGCTGCGCGCGGTGCAAACCGCGTTGCGCCAGTTGCGGGCCGGCGACAGCGCGTCGCTCGTGCTGTTCAACCACAACGTCGCCGCGCCGCGCCGCATCGCTGCGGGCGACGTACTCGTCTCCTCCCCGCTCACCCCCTCGGGCGGCACGTCGCTGCGCGACGCGCTCGCGTCGGTCGCGTCGAAAGAGCGCACGTACGCGCTCGTCATCACGGACGGCGGCGATCGCAACAGCGAGCTTTCCGACGAAGCAGCGCTGCGCAAGATCAGCGGCACGCGGACGATCGTCAACGCGATCGTGCTCGGCGATTCGCACGCCCGCTTTCTCGACCGTGCAGCCGCAAACACGGGCGGCAGCGTCGTTGCGGCGTCGAAGCAGGAGCTCGGCGCGGCGCTCGCGAACCTGCTCGCCGACATCAACAGCCGCTATCTCGTCATCTATCAGAGCAGCGGAACGAAGCGCGGCTGGCGTACGGTCGACGTGAAAGCGCAGCGCCGCGGCGTCGCGATCGTCAGCGCACGCAAAGGGTACTTTGCGGAATGAGGCGCGTACTCCTTGCGCTCGTTCTGGCGCTGCCGCTCGCGGCGCAATCGCGCATTGCGTCCGACTTTGAGCTGGCGCAGATGGAGAAGCAGCTCGCGCAGTCGCCCGACTTCGAGTCGCAGCTCTCCGGCCGTCTCATCCTCGGCGACGTGCGCGCGGCGCGCAACGAGCTGTCGCTCGCGCGTGCCGAGTA
>DASVUA010000264.1:0-1916 GCA_036387295.1 Thermoanaerobaculia bacterium
GGCGCGTTCTGCTTGAAATAGCCGTTCGTATCGACGACCAGATGCGCGGTGCCGCCATAGACCATCATCCTCGTGCCGAGATCGGGCGTATTGGCGGCGAGCGGCACACGGACGCCGTTCGTGAAGGTGCCGGGAGGCTGCGCGCGATAGTTGACATTCGAGGCCAGCGGCACCGCGGAACCGGCGGGGAAGAGGGTGAGATGGCCGACCGCGGTCGCGGCTTTGACCTTCACGTTCAGCGATGCGGCGAGGCTGCCCGCCGGAATGCCGCAGACGCCCTGCACCGCGATATTGCGGATCTCGCCCTGTGTGTACGGCGCCCCGCCGTTCGTGCTCGAGTCGTAAATGCGGCAGGCAGGCAGCGGCTGAAAGCCGAGCGCCGTCACGCCGATCCCGGCATTGTCGGTAAAGTAGCCGTTCAGATCGACGATCAGATCGACGGCGCCGGAGGCCAGCATCGGCCGCAGTGCGATCGTGCCGTTCGCCGCCACCGGGACGATGATGTTGTTGGGACGCGGCGACGTGGCGGGGGCGAACGTCAGCGCGCCGTTCGTAACCGGAGTACCGGTGGCGTACGCGTCGAGATAGCCGGCCGAGTCGGGCGCAACCACTGTCACGGTGACTGAAGCGGCGCGTGCATTCGGGCTGGGGCCGCAATTGCCGGAACCGCCTTGGATATTGAGGATCAGTTCCTGCCCCGACGCAAACGGATTGTCATTCGGCGCCAGCCGCGAATCCCACAAGCGGCACGGCGCGCTCGCCACGTACCGGGTCGACAATGCGGAACCGGGCATCGGCGTGACGAGCTTCGTGACGCTGCTCTGTGCGCCATTGACGTCCGTCACCGTCAGCGTCACTGAGCGCTGGCCGCCGCTCGCGTAGGTGTGCGCGGTCGCCGCACCGCTCCCGGACGAGGCATCGCCGAACGTCCATGCGTAGGAAGAAACAGTGCAGGCGGCGTCGGTCGCACTCGCGTCGAACGAGCAGGTCAGCGCGCTGCACGTGAAGGTGAAATCGGGGGCGGCGGTCATCCTCTGCGCGAATGTGTCGTATGTACCGTTGCCGTCGGGTGTCACGATGCGAGGCGAGGAGCTGTGATAGACGGCCCAGCGGCCATCGGCGCTGACCGCCACACCTCCCGGCTCGCCGGCGCCGCCATTGGCGCCGCAACAGGCGGGATTGCCGCTGGTCTCGCGGCCGATCCGCTGCAGGACGGCCGTTGGAATGTGCAGCCAGAACGCACCGGCATACCCTTCGCCATTGACGTCGTAATCCTGCCAGACGATTGTGTCATTGCCGAGGCGCGGACTGCTGGCGGTGCTGCCGGCCGGACGCGCGCCGCCCGGCCGCGGCCGGAAGGTCGTCTGATTCACGCGGTCGTATACATAGAGCTCACCGGTCGCATTCGGCTCGGACGCCACATAGGCAACATAACGGCCGTCAGGGCTGATCGAGAGATCGTCCTGGCGCGCGTAATCGATGCCATAGGACTGTGTGGCGATTTTCTCCGTCACGTCCCACGACGTGCCATTGAAGGCCGCAATGTAAACGTCACGCCGTCCGGAGGGATTGGGGTGATTGCGGAGATTCGTGGAGTCGGTCGTAAACGCGAGCACCTGTCCGTTCGCGGAAAGCACCGGGCGGCCGACCCGACCATTGAGCGCCGCGGCGGCCCCTTGTGCATTGACGCCGCGGGTCACGAGATAGGTGCGATTCGCTGCGGTGTCGCGGACGTAGATGTG
This sequence comes from Thermoanaerobaculia bacterium, assembly GCA_036387295.1. GTDB lineage: Bacteria > Acidobacteriota > Thermoanaerobaculia > Gp7-AA8 > Gp7-AA8 > QHVT01. The sequence continues at coordinate 1,743 of DASVUA010000264.1, forward strand.
AAAATTGAAAACGTTCGTCGGTTCCGGGTACGCATAGTATTCCGGCGAGAAGACCAGTCCCGACGACACGAAGGCGACATAACGCCCGTCGGCGTTGATGCTGAACGCACTGCCCGCACTGTGCAGCGATTGCTGTGTCGTAGTGATCGAGGAGTCCGGCACCGTCGCCCGCAC
>DASVUA010000265.1:0-3215 GCA_036387295.1 Thermoanaerobaculia bacterium
GTCGTCGGGTGCGAAGGGGAGGATCACCGGCTGCAGATCGGGGTAGGCCGCGCGCTGCTGATTCGCGACCTTCGGCTCGATCGGGTTATGGATCGGATTCGAATTGCCACCGCGCGCCGCGAGGACGGCGCTGAATCTCGGCGGGTCGGCGAGATCGGTCGACACGTCGTGAATCGGCGGGACGCGCCGCGCTTTCATCACGCCGTACGCCGGCAGCAGCAGCACCGCGACGCCGGCGATCGCCGCGATCGCGCTCGTGCGCCGCTGCCGCGGGGCGGAGGCGCGCTTCCAGCCGATCGCGCCGGCGAGTGCGGCGATGAATCCGAGCAGGCCCGAGATCGCGAACAGCAGCAAGCCGATCGTGAACGGCCACAGCCCGAGGCGCGTGCCCGGGCCGGAGAGAGCAAGGCAGGCGGTGGCGAGAGCGGCAAAGACAACGGCAGCGGTAGTCACGACGCGCAGCATTACAGCGAACGGCCGCGCCCGCAAGGCCATCTGCGTCAGTGCATTAGACGCAATACGGGATCACCGCTTGCACTGTACGCAGGCACCGCCTGACAGGCGTGAGGAGGATTTCGATCATGAGAGCGATGACCTATCGCGGACCGTTCCGCGTGCGCGTCGAAGACGTGCCCGATCCGAAGATTCAGCATCCCAACGACGCCATCGTCCGCGTCACACGCGGCGCGATCTGCGGCTCCGACATTCACCTTTACCACGGCCTGATGCCCGACCTCCGTGTCGGCGAAACCTTCGGCCATGAATTCATCGGCATCGTCGAAGAAGTCGGTCCCGCGGTCGACAATCTCAAAGCGGGCGACCGAGTGCTGGTGCCGTTCAACGTCTCCTGCGGCTTCTGCTACTTCTGTTCGCGCGGCCTGTACGGCAATTGCCACAACACCAATCCGAACGCCACCGCGGTGGGGGCGATCTACGGCTATTCGCACACCTGCGGCGGATGGCGCGGAGGACAGTCGGAGTACGTACGGGTGCCGTACGCGAACTTCAACCCGGAGATCATTCCGGCCGACATTTCGGACGAAGACGCGCTCCTGCTCACCGACGCGCTTCCCACCGGCTATCACGCCGCGCAGATGGCCGACATCAAAGAAGGCGATTCCGTGCTGATCTTCGGCGCAGGCCCGGTCGGCATTTTCGCGGCCCGCTCGGCGTGGCTGATGGGCGCAGGCCGTGTGGTGGTCGTCGATCATCTCGACTATCGCCTCGACTTCGTCGCGCGCTACGGCCCGGCTGAAACCGTGAACTTTGCGAAGCTCAAAGACCCGGTGGTCTACTTCAAGAAAATCTCCGACTACATCGGGTTCGACAGCGCGATCGACGCGGTCGGTTGCGATGGTTCGGGCAGCGCACTGCAGGCGTTCATGGGCTTTGGCCTCAAGGCGCAGGCAGGCAATGCGATCGCGCTGCACTGGGCGATCAACTCGGTGCGCAAAGGGGGCACGATCTGCATCATCGGTGCGTACGGCCCGCCGATGAACCTCGCTCCGATCGGCAGCCTTTTCAACAAAGGCCTGACGGTCAATGCGAATCAGTGCCCTGTGAAGCGGCAGTTGCCGCGCCTCATCGAGCACATCCGCGCCGGCCGCATCAACCCGAGCGAGATCATCACGCACCGTTTTTCACTCGAGGAGATCGCGCAGGGTTACCGCATCTTCACCAGCAAACTCGATGGCTGCATCAAGCCGGTCATCATTCCCGACCGCAACGCGGCGTAAAAGGAGGCAGCCATGACGATGCACTGGTACAAGGAAGAACAAAAGTGGACGACCTCGGATCCGGGGGTGAAGCGCGCACTGGGCGACGATCCGGTGCCGTCCAGCGGCCACTCGACCGAGCACGCACCGGCCGATTTCCGCACGGTGAACGGCTGGGGGGCGGATCTCGATCACGCCAATCGCCCGATGTTTCCGATGGAGCTGCCGTCGACCGTGATGAATGTCCGCGGCGACGTCGGCGTGCGGCAGGTGCCCGACTCCAAAGTGCACGTGTCGGTCGAGCATCCCGATCTCACGCCGGTGTTCGGGAACTCCTGCCCGCCGCACGGTCTCAGCGGAATGTTGCGCGACTACGCCTATCAGTTCGGCGAGGCGTCGAACCGCCACTGGATGACGCTCATCCTGGCGGACCGCGTCGACATCTTCGAGCACCTCATCGGCGACGCGCTCCGCGGCCGTCCCGACAACTACATCGCCGAAAAAGGTTGGACCGCACATCTGAAGTACAACCCCGGACGCACCAGGAGCTGGCTCACCCTCGGCGCCATCGCCGTCGGCGCGTTCGCCTTGGGCGTGGTCGCGGTGAACAAGATGAACGAGCGCGATCGCGATTAGCGATTTGCAAACCGAGTTGCGAATGGCTGCCCGGGCGACGTTGCCCGGGCGGCCCCGTCACTCGCAATTGGCAACCCTTCCGGGGCAACCGCATACAATCCGCCCCCGCATGCCCGCTGATTCCGACGACGCGTTTCTTCACGCATTCGGCGAGCGCATTCGCGCCGAGCGTGCCCGTCGCGGCATGAGCAGGAAGCTCCTCGCGCATCACGCCGGCATTTCCGAGCGCTACATCACGCAGATCGAATCGGGGAAGGGAAACATCTCGATCGTGCTGCTGCGTCACGTCGCCGCCGCGCTCGGCTTGCCGCTGGCGCGGCTGGTCGAGGATGAAGATCCGTCGCCCGAAATGACGCTCGTGCGTCAGTTTCTCGCGCGTCTTTCGCCCGCGCAGTTGCGCGAGGCGCACGCGTCGCTCGCGGAGCAGTTCGCGGCCGATGCGAGCGTGCTGCGCACGCAGCGCATTGCGCTGGTCGGGCTCCGCGGCGCCGGCAAGACAACCCTCGGCGCGGCGGTGGCGCGCGCGAAAGACGCCCCCTTTTTCGAGCTCGATCGCGAGGTGGAACGCCTCTCCGGGACATCCATCGGCGTCATCCTCGAGCTGTATGGGCAGCAGGCCTACCGCCGCTACGAAATGCAGGCGCTGCAGGAGCTGCTCGAATCGCATCCACGCTTCGTCGTCGCAACCGGCGGCTCGCTCGTCTCCGAGACGGCGACGTACGAACTGCTGCTCCGGCACTGCCTCACCGTCTGGATCCGCGCCAGTCCGGAAGAGCACATGGAGCGTGTCATCGCGCAAGGAGACCGCCGCCCGATGGCCGGTTCCGACCGCGCGATGGACGACCTCCGCCGCATCCTCGAAGA
>DASVUA010000266.1:0-1707 GCA_036387295.1 Thermoanaerobaculia bacterium
AGGGGGTGATCGGGATGCTGCAGCTCGCGAGCGACGACGAGCTGCCGGAGTCGACGATGCGCCGGCTGGAGACGGCGCGCGGCTCGGCCGAAACGCTGCTGGCGATGATCGACGACGTGCTCGACTTCGCGCGCATCGAAGCGCGGAAGCTCGAGCTCGAGCCGGTTTACTTTCCTCTGCGTCAGCTCATCACGGACACCATGACTTCGGTCGCTTCGCTCGCCGCGTCGAAGCGGCTCGTGCTTTCGTCGTACGTGCATCCCGATTGCCCGGAGACCGTGTGGGGCGATCCGGTGCGGTTGCGCCAGATCCTTTTCAATCTCGTCGGCAACGCGATCAAGTTCACGCGGCAGGGCGAAGTCGCCGTGCAGGTCTCGCGCGTCGGCGAGCAGATCCGCTTCGACGTGCGCGACACCGGCGTCGGCATCGCGCCCGCGGTGCGGCAACGCATCTTCGAGCCCTTCACGCAGGAGGATTCGTCGCTTTCCCGCCGCTACGGCGGCGCGGGCCTCGGCCTGTCGATCGTGGTGCGGCTGCTCGAAGCGATGGGCGGCACGGTCGACGTTTCGAGCGAGCAGGGGGTCGGAAGCGTCTTCTCGTTCACCATTCCGCTGCCGTCCGACGCCGTCGACGCCGCGCCGCAGCAAGAGCCGTGGGAGGGGGCGCTGGCCGGCCGCTCGATCCTCGTGATCGAGCCGGCGGAGATGGCGCGTACCGCGATCGCGCAGATGCTCCGCTCGCGAGGCGTGTTCGCCAGCGCGTTCGCGAGCGCGGACGAGGTGCCGCCGCAGGCGCGCTTCGCCTGCGCGGTCACTGCCGACCCGCGTCTCGACCTGCATCCACAAATCGCAATCACTTCGCCGTTCGACCAGACCGCCTATCCGTTGCAGCTCACCCGTCCCGTCGATGAACGCGAGCTCCTCGACGCCATCGCCGCGGCGCTCGGCCTCAGGAAACGCGCGGCGCATTACGCGCTCGAGCCGGCGTTCCGCGCGCGCGGCGGGCTGCATGTGCTGCTCGTCGACGACAACGAAGTGAATCGCGAGATCATCGCGGAAATGCTCGTCCGTCTCGGTCATGACGTCGCGATGGCGGCCGACGCTGAACGCGCGCTGGCAACGCTGCAGGCGCAGACCTTCGACGCCGTCTTCATGGATGTGCAACTCCCGGGGATGAGTGGTCTCGAAGCGACGCAGCGCTTCCGCGAGGCGAACCAGGCGACACCGGTGATCGGTCTCACGGCGCACACGTCGCGGGAGGCGCGCGATCGCTGCCTCGCCGCAGGGATGGATGCCGTCCTGACCAAGCCGGTGCTCGCGCAGCAACTGGAGAGCGCACTCGGATCGCTGGTCTCGCGCGATGCCGTCGCCCAGGTCACCGGCGGCAATCCGGCATTGCTGGCCCGCCTGCGCGACGCGTTCGCACGCCAGACGCCGGAGATTCTCGACGCCATCCGCGACGCACTCGCCCGCGAAGACGCCGACGCCCTCGCGCGCCACGCCCACAAACTAAAAGGCTCGGTCAGCTACTTCGAAGGCCCCGCCACCGACCTCGCCACCCAAATCGAACACGCCGCCAAAACAGGAGAGCTCGCGACCGCCGCAAGGCTATTGCCCGAGCTAGAGCACGCCCTCGACGCGGTATCCGCCGCACTCGCGCGCTAGCCCTGTTTGGTGGAGCGGCGGGCTTTAGCCCGCCGAGCAATCA
>DASVUA010000267.1:0-9135 GCA_036387295.1 Thermoanaerobaculia bacterium
ACGCCTGCCGCGGTGGCCGCGTGGCCGATGTTCGTTTTGACGGTGCCGATCGCGCAGAACTGTTGTTTGTCGGTGGAATCGCGGAACGTGCGGCTGATGGCGCTGTACTCCACCGAATCGCCGAGGATCGTGCCGGTGGCGTGTGCTTCCACGACCTGGATCGATTCGGGGTGAATCCCGAACTTTTCGTACACCGCGCGCTCCAGTCGTTCCTGCGCGCGGCCGTTCGGCGCGATCAGACCGTTTGATTTGCCGTCCTGATTGATGCCGCTGCCTGCGATGACGCCGTGAATGTAATCGCCGTCGCGCAATGCGTCGCGCAGCCGCTTGAGCACGACCACGCCGACCCCTTCGCCGGGGACGAAGCCGTTCGCGCGGGCGTCGAAGCTGTAGCACTTGCCGTCCGGAGACAGCATGCCGGCTCGATTGGCGACCTGAAAGAATCCTGGCGTCGCCTGCAGAAACACGCCGCCCGCGAGCGCCATGTCGGTTTCACGCGACCACAAGCCCTGACAGGCGAGGTGGATCGTGACCAGCGAACTGGAGCAGGCGGTGTCGACCGCGATTGCCGGCCCCTGCAGATTGAGGTGATACGCAATGCGTGCCGGCAATACCGCCTGTGAATTGCCCCAGAACGCCTGTGCCGGAGGATCTTCCACTGCCAGGCGGTCATAATTCGAGCTTCCGCAGCCGGCATAGACGCCGCACTGTTTCTCATGCACGCTCTTGCCGCCATACCCGGCGTCTTCGAGCGCTTTCCACGATTCTTCGAGGAAGAGCCGCTGTTGCGGATCCATGCACATCGCCTCCTCGGCCGAGATGCCGAAGAAGGCTGGGTCGAACTGGTCGATCGAGCCGATGAAACTTCCCTGGCTGCAATACGCGCGATCCGGCGCGTCCGACATCACACAATCGTCCGCGGCCCATCGCGAGACCTCTTTGACCAGGTTCTTTCCTTCGGCGAGGTTCTGCCAGAACGCGTCGAGCGTTTCCGATTCCGCGAAGCGTCCGCTCATGCCGATGATCGCAATCGGCTCGACTGCCATTGCGCCCGATTCGTCGGGATTCACAGTGAGTGCGCCAGACGCGCCGGGCAGCGATTCGTGCGCCATGAATCGATGTGCGCCTCGTACTTTGACCTCGATGGGCGCCGCGACGATTTCGGGCGTGGAGACGACTTCATCGATCGTGGTCTGCCCGAGCCGTGCCGCGATCTCGTCGCGCCAATTCTTCTGAATGTATTCGGCGAGCTGGTCGACCGTGCTGTATTCGAAGAGGCTGGTCGTCTCGAGCTCGATCTGCAGCGCTTCGCTGACCGTGCGGACGAAGTTCACGCCGATGATGGAATCGACGCCGTAATCGGCAAACGGTGCGTCGCTCCGGATTGCCGCGACCTCCATCCGCAACGCCTCGGCTAAGTTTTCTGTGATCAGTCTGCGGACATGGTCGAGGCTCATCTGGTCGTTCCGTTCCGCCGATGCAGAAGTCGTCGCGGGATTGGCAGTTTTCGCCGCCGTCACGGCGACCGGCGCTGCAACGGCCTGTGTCGCTGTGCGCGCCGGCTGAACGGCCTTCACGACGCGTTGACGCGTCCATCCGTTACTGGCGGCGGCAACGATCTGCTGCCCGAGCTCCTGTGTTTCCTCGGCCGGGAAGGCAATCGATTCGAAGCCTTCCTCCGACAGCACGTCGCGCCACGCCTGAGGCGCGAGACCGGGGCTGCCGGGCAAACGGACGGCGCTGTCTTCGTGCAGCCACCAGCCTTCCAGCAAGCCGAAGGTCAGGTGATTGAACAGCGACCAGGTGCTGATTTCATTGAGCAGGAGGACGCCGTTGTTCTTCAGTGCCGCTTTCGCATTGCGCAGCGTTTCGCGGATATCGGGCGTGGCGTGCAGCACATTCGCCGCAATGGCGAAATCGTAATGATCGGCGGCGATCGCTTGTCCGGCCAGCGGCTTCGTGACGTCAAAGATGGCCGTGGTCAGCGCCGGAAGCCGCGGCTTGAAGTGCTTCTCCGCATACATCAAAAATGCACGCGACACATCGGTGTAGCAGTACTCGACCACCGGGAAGCGCTGCAATACCGGCAGCAACTGCGCGGTCGTGCCGCCGGTGCCGGCGCCGATCTCCACAATGCGGATCTTGCGATCCGGCTCGGTTGCAAGCTGCTGTTCGATGCAGGCGGCGAGCGTCTGTCCGAGAATGTCGTTGAAGTGGTCTGCGAGCGTGTTGTCGCGATACACACCTTCGACCAGATGCATGGACGAGCTCGGAAACATGACGTCGGTCGCCAGCCGCTTCCCGGTCAGCACATCCGGCAACGCGCGGAGACAGGCCTCCAGCAATGCGATCTGTGCCTGCAGATTCGGAGCGGTTCCCCATTGCGAACGCTTCGCTTCCCATTCCGCCCAGAGCTCGGAGAGGCTTCTGACGCCGGAGCCGTCAGTGAGATCGGCGGTGAGGATGTTCTCCGCCTGCAGATAGCGAACGCTGCTCTCCAGCCAGCGTTCGTAATGAGGTGCGGGCGGCTTCTGTAATCCGAGCGCAGCGATGCTCGGAACGCCATTGCGGAACAGACCGACCGAGAAGAGCGTCGATGCGAGCAGCTCGGCGACGAAAGCCGTCATCTCCGGCGTCGGCAGATCGGCCTTCAATGCAGCGACGGGCTGGCCGGACACCCGTTCCGCGAGCACCGCGGCGACCTGCGGCAACGTCGCGGGCGAGGTTTCGGGATACCAGGCCACGGTTTCGGAGACGTTCAGTCCCGCGGTGGCCTGAGCGGAAAGCGTCTTGAGCAGCGCCATCTGACGCATGCCCGATCCGAGGAGCACCTCGAGGGAAGCCATTCCCTCGTTCGACTCGATCGAGCCGATGCCCATCTGAGCCATCATCCGGTTGTAGGACTCGTCGGCCACAATGCCGACCGTGCCCCAATAGCCCCAGTTCATGATTCTCACGCGGTATGCACGTCGCTGCTGCAGCTCGTGGGCGAAGCTGTCCTTGAACGTGCAGCCGGCGGAGTAATTCGACTGGCCGGGCGATTTCACGAACGAGATGACGGACGAAAAGAAGAGCATGAAATCCAGCTCTTCGTCGCCGAACACCCGATCCATGTTCACGCTCACGTCGACCTTGGCGGAGAGGCTTGCGCGGAACGCCGCTTCGTCCATCCGCGCAAGGCTCTGATCCTGGAGAACGATTGCGGACTGCACGACGCCGTGAATGGCGGGGTACGCTTCGAGGATCGCCCGACGCGCCTCCCGCAACGCGTTCACGTCGGAGGCATCGGCAGTAATGTACAGAGGCGCCGGCCCGAGCTGCGACAGCGCGTCGATCTTCCGGTCGATCTCCGAAGTGCGTTCACGACGGCCGATCCAGACGATGTTCGCCTGATAGTGCTCGATCATGAAGCGGCTCCACACCTCGCCCACCCCGCCGGCGCCGCCGATCACGACATAGACACCGTTTTTTCGATACGCGGACGGCGCCTGCGGCAATGCGGCGATGCGGGCGAGTCCCTGCTCGAACCATTCACCATCGCGATGCGCGAGCACATTCCCCTGCTTGTCGAACGGAAGCGACAGGCATTCACGTGCGGTGACGGAATCGAGCGTGTCGACGTCGAGAAGCCGCAGATCCCATTGCGGATACTCTTTCGCCAGGCTCCCCACCAGGCCCACCACACCGGCGTGCGACGGCTGCATCGGATGCCGTTCGTCGACGCGCTGAGTGCGGGTCGTGACAATCGTCCATTGCAGCTTTTTCGGCCCATGACCGAGCTGCAAGAGCGCTTTGATGGTGCGGAAGAGGTTCAGGACGCCATGTTCCTGCTGCTCGATCAGCGCGTCGGTATTGTGCGCCGCGGCATCGCTCTGGACGTTGTTATGGGCATCGGGGGCAATCCAGAGCAACTGATCGAACGGACGATCGCGCAGCTCGTTCGCGATTTCGTCGACAGTCGCGGCGGCACCGGTGCGCATCGACTGTGCGCCCGGATTGAACGCGCGGACCCAGGCGAGCTGCGCCTCGTCGCCGCCGAGGAGAAGCAGGTCGCCGGAATGGGACGCGTGTGCGGATGGGTCGCGGCGCACGCGGTTCCAGACAGGCAGCAGGGATTGCAGGCCGACAGTGCTTTCGTCGGGGGCCACAGACACAGGCGGCTGTTTCTCGGCAGCCGCAGCTGCTTTCGCACCGGGAGCAAGGAAGGGGCGGGAGACAAAATCCTTGATCCGCACCAGCACGTTCCCCTCTTGATCCAGCAGGTGGAACGTGACTTTGAGGATGTTCGGATTGGCCTTCGGATTCTCGCCGGCCCAGGTGGCGTAGCCGTAATGAAGGTCGCGCAGCGGATGCAGGATCTGCACTTCGCCGACCGAGTACGGCAGGTTCGCCGACAGATCGATGCCGTTCTTTCTTGCCAGTCCGATGGCGGTGTGCAGCGAGCCGTCCATCAATGCCGGGTGCAGCCAGAACTGATCCGCATCAGCGGCGAGATGTTCGGGCAACTTCAGTACGGCGAGCGACTCGGACTCTGTGGCGGAAATGCTCTGCACGATCTGAAAGCTGCTGCCGAGCCTCAATCCGGCGCCGCTCAAGTACGGGTACAGCTCGGCGCCGGTCAGGACCTCTTCCGAACAGCGCGCGCGGATGGCCGCGATGTCGAGCCTCGCGGGTGCCGCAGCGTCGGCCTGATAGCCGAGCCGTCCGGTGCAATGCGTCACGGCGGCCGCGCCGCTGCCGGATCGGACGGTGAATTTCACCTCCTCCTTCGCCGGCTCCAGCGTCACTTCCACGTCGCGCGGCTCGCTTCCCACGATCAGCGGCCGCTCCCACGTCACATTGCGCAGCACGCGCACAGCCGCGTCGCCGGACAACGCGCCCGCCGCGCGCGCCATCTCCAGATACGCGACGCCGGGGAGGATGCTCTGCGTCTCGACGACGTGATCGGCCAGATAGAAGGCGTCATTGGAGAGGCGCGAGGAAAACTTCTGCTGCTCCAATGTGGACGTATTGCGGTGCACCAGCGGATGCAGCGTGGTCACGGCCGGCAGACCGGCAGCCTTGGGCATTTTCGCCTGTCCCGCCGGCACCCAATGCCGCTCGCGCGCAAAGGGATAGGTGGGCGCCGAGATCCGCCGCGGCAGGCCATTTCTGTACAGCAGCCGCCAGTCGACCTTCGCCCCCGCGGCCCAGCGTTCCGCCAGGCGCGAGAGGTCGTTCTGCTCGATGAGCGCTTCCACCGCGGGTGCTGCCGCGACCGGATCGGCCTTAGCGTTTTTCGCGACGTTATTGCGGTAGGCATCGCGCGGCAGAGTGCCGGAGAGGACGTCCTGCAGCTTCTGTTTGAGCTCCTCGTTCGTGGAGGCGACCAAGGCCAGACGCTCCGCCATTTCGTCGCGTCCGACCTGCAGTGTGTACGCGAGATCGGCCAGCGCGGCGTCGCTCTTTGCGAGATACGCGAGCGTCGAGCGAACATACGCCTGGAGCCGCTCTTCGTTTTTCGCGGAGAGCACGACGATGCGCGGCACATCCGACACAACGGGATTGACGCGCGATGCGGGGATGTACTCCTCCAGCACGATGTGCGCATTGGCGCCGCCGAAACCGAACGAGCTGACGCCGGCGCGACGCGGCAGCAGGGTGCCGTCTGCATCGACAGGCGCCGCCCACGGCGTGAGCTTATCGGCAATGTAGAACGGGGTGCCCTTCAGATTGATGTACGGATTGACCTCTTCGAAGTGGAGGTTCGCCGGGATCTGCTTGTTCTTTATCGCCAGCAATGCCTTCAGCACACCCGCAATGCCGGCGGCGGTTTCGAGGTGGCCGATATTGGTCTTCACCGCGCTCAAACCACAATGCGGGGTCGCGGCCGGCGCCTTGTTGTTCTTCTTGTACAGTTCGGCGAAGCCTTTGGTGAGAGCCTGGATCTCGATCGGATCGCCGAGACTCGTGCCGGTGCCGTGGCATTCGATGTAGCCAACGGTGCCGGGATCGATGCGCGCTTTGTCGTACGCCTCGACCAGCAGCTCGGCCTGCGCAGAAGAATTCGGCGCGGTGAGGGTAGTGACGCGGCCGCCATGATTCTCCGCGGTCGCCCGGATCACTGCGTAGATGTGATTTCCATCTGGTTCCGCGGCAGAGAGACGCTTGAGGAAAATCGCGCCGCTCCCCTCGCCTCGCACATACCCGTTTGCACGCTTGTCGAAGGTCTTGCACTTGCCGTCGCTGCTCAGCATGCCGGCCGCGCCGAACGAGATGTATGCCGCGGGGCTCAGCATCACCTGCACGCCGCCGACGATGGCCATGTCGCAACTGCGCGTGTGGATCGATTCGATGGCGCGATGCAGGGCGACGAGCGAGCTCGAACAGGCCGTGTCGATCGGCGCGCTCGGACCACGCAGATTGAGCAGAAACGAGATCCGGTTGGCCAGGACGGAATGCGAGTTGCCCGAAGCCGTATACCCGTCCAGTACGACCTCGCGGTCATTGAGGAGATCGATGTAATCGTTCGTGGCGACGCCGACGAAGAGGCCGGTCTTCGTCCCCGAGAGATCCGATACCTTCTGGCCCGAATCCTCGATCGTCTTCCAGACCGTTTCGAGGAAGATCCGCTGTTGCGGATCCATCATCTGCGCTTCGCGGGGCGAGATTCCGAAGAAGAGAGGGTCGAACTTGTCGACCTCTTTCATGAAACCGCCCCACTTGGAATTCGACTTATTGGCTTCCTTCAGTGGATCGCCAAAGTAGTCTTCCCATTTCCAGCGATCTTCCGGGATGAGGCTGACCATGTCGGTCGAGCTCTTCAGGTTTTCCCAGAATTCGTCGAGGTCTTCCGATTGCGGCATGACGCCGCTCATCCCGACGATGGCGATCGGCTCATTGGCGAAACGATCCTCCGCGGCAAACGCCGTCACTGAAGACTGCAGCGCGGCAGACGGCTGGACAGAGTCAGGATTCCACCCTTTCCGGATCGTCAGCATTGCCGGCTGGTCCGCGGGCGCAATGGCCGCCGGCACCTGCCGCTCGGCAGAAGAGGTCGTGGCCGCGGCACTGGCGGAGCCGCCATAGAAACGCGCGATCTCTTCCTTCCGCTCCGTGGCCAGGTAATTCGAGATCTCATTGAGCGACGGATAATCGAAGAAGAGGACCGGCGTGATGTCGAGCTGGTACTTTTCGTTGACGGCGTTGGCAAAGGTCGTCAGGCCGATGGAATCGAAGCCGAGGTCGAGGAGGATCTTGTCCGGCGCCACATCGGTTGCCTCGAGCTTCAGGAACTCCATGACGATTTTGGAGAGATCGTTCAGCAGCGGCTCGCGCAGGTCGCCGGTGCCGGCGGAAGCCGCCTGCTTCACAGCCGGCGACGACGGCGTCGCTGCAGGAGCGGCCTGCTTCTTTTTCAGCCCCCACGCGATCTCGACCTTCTCCTGCACCCCTTCCAGTGCGGCGAACTGCGTCCGCGCGGACGCGAGACCGCGCGTGAACGCGTCCAGTCCTGCTGCGGCGCTGAGAGGTGAGACGCCGAGGGTTTTTCTGAAATAGAGCGCGGTCTGCTCGTCGAGCTTCATCCCGCCGTCGGCCCAGAGCGACCAGTTCACGCTCAACGTCTTGCCGGAACGCGTTCCGCGCAGGCGGAGCAGCTCGCGCTGCGCGGCAAGGGAGTCCATGAAGTGGTTGGCGAAGCTGTAATCGCACTGCCCGGCATTGCCGGCCACAGCGGCGAGCGAGGAAAACGTCACGAATAGATCGAGCGGATCGTGTTTGGTGAGGTCGTCGAGATGCAGCGTTCCGGCGACTTTGGGCGCGAATACCGCGCGCATCTCATCGGCGGTCTTGTTTCTGACGAGCGAATCGCGCAGTACGCCGGCCGCGTGAATGACGCCATTGAGCGTCCCGAATTGCGCCCGCGTTTCTGCGAGCAGCCGCTCGACCTCGTCGCGCTTCGACACGTCGGCCGCGACGTACCGCACATCGCCGCCGAGCTCCCTCAACTGTTGCAGCTTTGCCTCTCGCTCCGGCGACAACGGCGAGCGGCCGGTGAGGACAATTCGCGCGTTGTACGTGCGGGACAGATGTTCGGCGAACACGAGTCCCAGTCCGCCGGCGCCGCCGGTAATGAGGTAAACGCCGTGTTCTTTGATGCGCGCCCCATCGACTGGCGCCTCGGCGAGCGAGAATGCCTTCAGTTTCCGGATGGAGCGCTCGCGCCCGTCGTAGCGCACCGCGTTTGCGTCTTGCGCCGGCGCCGCGAATTCGGCGGCCACCGCGTCGACGATCTGCTCGTCGCCCGCTTGTTCCTCCCGAATCTCCAGCGTTTTGCAGGAGAGCTTTGGCAGTTCGAGCCGGAGCGTGTTGACGAACCCGGTGACCGCCTCGTTGTGCGGCTGCGGCTCGTCTGTTCTGGTCGTGAAGAGATACAACAGCCGCGCGTTGCTATCGAGCTTGAGCTCGACCAGCGATTGGCAGAGATAAAGCAGCGCATAGACGCCGTGGTCGAGCGCCGTCTGCAGCAGCGTCTCGTCGCGCAGATCCGTATGTCCAGTGCCCCAGCGGAAACAGAGGTTTTCGACCGGAAACCCGCGATCGAGCAGCGTCTGAAAGAGCCGCGTAAAGTCGGACTTGCTCGTCGGATCGATGGCATACGCATTTCCGCCGAGATCCTCGAACTGCGCGCCGGGCCGCACCAGTACGACGCGATCGGGATTTCCTCCCGCCGCCGCAAAGCGCGCGCGATAGCGGTCGCGCATCGTTTCACCAGTGTCGAACAAGACGACGGAACGCGCTGCGTCGAGTGGTGAATCGGCCGTCAGCGGGGCGTTTTCCCAGTCGTACGCGTAATAGAGCCTGGAGAACCCGTCGGCGTCCGTTTCGACGGCCGGTTTCTTGTGCACCTCTCGCAGAGGCACGCCGACCGATTCGTTGATCCTCACCAGCACTTTGCCGGCTTCGTCGACGATCACGACGTTCGATTTCAGAACGCGCGAGCTTTCCCTCTTCCCCTCGTCTTTCACCACGGAGACATAGCTGAAGCAGTGCGTCTGGAGTGGCTGCAGCACTTCCACTTCGCCAATCGAGAAGGGGACGAACATCTCGCTCACCTGGCCGCCGAGCTGCGCTGCCATGCCGGCCTGCAATGAG
>DASVUA010000268.1:0-3386 GCA_036387295.1 Thermoanaerobaculia bacterium
CCCCCGCCCCTCCACAGGGACCGCGAGGCCTACTCCTCCGTCACCGTCGTTTTCGCGAGGCGGTCGCCGGTGCGGGGGCGGCCGAGGAGGATGAGGAGGACTTCGATGAGGTTCCAGCCGGGGATGACGAGCGGCAGGTTGCGCACGAGGGAACGGATGTAGCCGCAGCCCTCGCCTTTCGGCGTGAGCAGGCGAAGGCCGAGGAGTTGTTTGCCGATCGAGCGGCGGCGGAAGCCGTCGCGCAGGAGCATCGCGAGCATCAGGATGCCGAGGGCCACCCACCAGACGAGCTGGATTCCCTTCGGAGTCGTCGTCCAGGTCATCGCGTAGCTCACCGCGGAAGCCGGAAGAATGAGCAGGATCGAAATCGAGAGCGCGTCGACGAGAAACGCCGCGATCCTGAGGAGCTTGGTCTGCGAGTTGTCTGTCATGAAACCTCGGCGGGCGATTGTCGTACAACCCGCAGCAGGTCTCGTATGAACAGGTTCAACCGCGCGCTTTATTTACTGCCGATCGCCATGTTGCTCGCGGCCGCGTGCGGCCGCTCCGAACACCGGCCGGGTACGCACGGCGATCATGCGAAGGCGACCATCACGCGCAGCTGGCCCGCGGCGGGCGTGCGCGCGCTGCGCGTTTTCGAGATCGACGGAAGCGTCAAGATCGAAGCGGCCGATACGGACGAAATCTCGCTCGTCGCAACCGCCGTCGGTGACTTTGCGCTCGACAAGAAGAAGCAGAACGACGGCCTCTTCGAGACCACGCTGGAAGGCGACACGCTGAAGATCGGCCGTCGCGAACCGAACGTCAAAGGTTTCCGGATTCCGTTCGTTTTCAGCCGCAGCGACAAGCGCATCAACTACGCGCTGCGCGTTCCTCCGACGGTTTCGCTCGAAGTGAAAACGGTCAATGGCCGCATCGCGACGCGCGGCATCGACGCGGCCACGGACGTCACTTCCGTCAACGGCGCGATCGACGTCGAGACGGGCGGCACGAGCGAGCTGCAGGCCTCGACCGTGAACGGCCGCGTGCGTGCGAAGTTCCTCCGCTCGTTCCAGGGCGCCCGCTTCCGCACGGTGAATGGCGGCGTCGAAGCCACGTTGCCGCAGAGCGCGTCGTTCAACGTCGATCTCTCGCAGGTGAACGGCGATTTCGAAGCGTCGTTCCCGCTGAGCATTCACTCGAACCCCGGCAGCCGCCGCGTGTCGGGCGAAGTGAACGGCGGCGAGTTCGAGCTGAAGATCACGACGGTGAACGGCGACATCCAGCTCGCCCGCCTGAACGGCGCGCTGTAGCGGCTATCATCCGCGCGTGACCGACGCGCGTGCGCAGAAGCTGCTCCCGTTCGCGGTCTTCGTGCTCTTCACGCTCGCCGCGATCGCGCCGATCCGCAACTACGATTTCTTCTGGCATCTCGCCACAGGACGGTGGATTGCCGAGCATCACGCGCTGCCGGCAGTCGATCCGTTCGCCATCGCGAGCGAGAAGCATGCGTGGATCAACGGCGAGTGGCTGTTCGAGATCGCCGCGTACGCGTTTCACGAGTTGACCGGACTGGCCGGCATGTCGATCGTGCGCGCGCTGCTCGCCGCCGCGATTTTCGTGCTGATTCTCACGCGCACGCGCGACGTGCTCGTGACCGCGATCGCGTTCGCGGGAGCGATGCAGACGTTCGATCTCCGTCCGTCTTCCGCCGCGATGCTGTTCGTGGTGCTCGCGATCTCGGCGCGCTCGTGGATCGCACACGCCGTCATTGCGGCGTTCTGGATCAACGTCCATCCATCCGCGCTGCTCGCGCCCGGCATCGCGCTGCTCGTGACGCGGCGTCCGTTGCCGGTGATCGCGAGCGCACTGGCACTGCTCGTCAATCCGCACGGCTGGCGCGCGATCGTCTCGCCGCTCGAGCTGATGTCGTTCGTGCAGAGCGGCGCGTTCGTGAACGCCGAGTGGCTGCCGAGCGGCATCACCCGCTTTCCTTTGCTCTACCTCCTCATCCTCGGCGGCGCGGCGGCGTTCATCGCGAAGCGCGACGAATGGTGGCGCGCGCTGCTCTTCGCCGGCTTTGCATTTCTCGCCATCCGGCACGTGCGCAACCAGCCGCTGTTCTTCGCCGCGTTTCCACTGCTCGTTCCGCGATTCGAGCTGCGCAGATCGATTCAGTACGCAGGCGCGGCCGCGGCGATCGTGCTCGTCGCGCTCACCACCGATCATCGTCTCGGAGTTGCGCCGGAACGCTTTCCGCTCACCGCCGTCGCGCGGCTCAAAGCGACGGGATTTCGCGGCAACATCTACAACCCCGATCAGTTCGGCGGCTTTGTGATCTGGTCGTTTTATCCGGAGCGCCGCGCGCTCACCGATGGGCGTAACGAGCTGTATCGCGCGTACATCCCGGAGTACGGCCGCGCACGCGGCGACGAGCGGGCGTGGCGTGCGCTGCTGCGCAAATACGCGATCGATCTCGCGGTCGACGAACATCGCGCGCCGTTGCCTGTGATCGACGGCAGAACAGGCCGGCGACGCGAGCTGCCGGCGTCGCTGGTTTACTGGCCAAACGCAGATTGGGCGATGATTGCGATCGACGAGGCGGGGATGGTGTTCGCGCGGCGTGCGGCGTTCGCGCCGGAGGCAATCGCAACGTGGGAACTGCCGCGTTGAAGCGTGCGGCGCGTTGCCGCACGTCCCGTCAATTCACGGTTTCGTGAGGATCGGAGTAGCGCAGTTCTTCTTCCGGCCAGCGCTGCTGCAGGACGCGATCGAAGTAAGGGCGCACGATGCGCTCGTAGCGGAGCTCGAAACCGGGCACCAGTTCGAGGATCGCTTTGCGCGCGCAATCGACGAGGCATCGGGCTTCGCGATAGGTGGTCGTGCGATCGCTGCTGATCAGGTTGAGCGTGAGCTCCGAGATCATTCGAACACGACGTACGCGGCGGCGTTCAAACAGCGCGGAGTCTGACTCCGTGTGTGATTCGTATTCGAATTTAGGCATCGTCTTCACCCGCGTCAAACCGGGTGCCGCGGAGGTGCATTCCACGCGCGCGGTTACAACTTTTCAGGCGTGCTCGCGGTCGCCTTCGGCCCAGATCTCATCGGCGAGCGTCGGATCGACGCGCGCGTCGTAGTAGCGGATCGACGTCCGCGCCACCGCGTAAACGGCCACGTAGTTGAGCGCGCCGCCGGAAATCACACCGACCACCGGAACGACTTTCGCCAGCCGGTCGCGCAGAAATCGCGCGCCGATTTTCTCCGCGATGATGCCGCCCTCGATCGTGGCGGAACCGAGCATCGCGGCGACGCTCTGCTTGCCGATGCCGACGCCGGAGCCGAACGCGAGGCACGACAGCGCTTCGTTGAAACGCTCGCGCGACGTCGGCTCGTGGCCGTAGATCGTG
>DASVUA010000269.1:0-1822 GCA_036387295.1 Thermoanaerobaculia bacterium
AACGGCTCATCGCTCTCGTCGCGGTTCTTGCCCTCGTCGCCCTCGCCCTCAGCGCGTGCGGGATGCTCCGGGGTGTGAAGAAACCGGCCGCCGACCAGTTCGGAGTGGGGCCGCGCCAGTCCGCGCAGAGCCGCTACACCGCCACCCTCGAATTGTCGCAGCCATTGAAGGCGCGGCGCATGATGACCCTTCAGGTATCGCTCCGCGACGCCGCCGGCAACCCGGTGGACGGCGCGCAGATCGAAATCGACGGCGGCATGCCGCAGCACGGCCACGGACTCCCCACCAAACCGCGCGTGACGAAGAACCATGGCGACGGCGGTACGACATCGAAGGCCTCCGCTTCAACATGGGCGGCTGGTGGGAGCTCCGTCTCGCCGTGCAATCGCCCGCCGGCGCCGACAGCGTGACGTTCAACCTGCAGGTCTGACGCGCATCTGGCGAAGGGAAAGGCCATGAACAGAAAACGGATCGCTGCCGCCGTCGCTCTGATTGTCGTCATCGGAGCTGCCGCATTGACCACGGTCGCCGCCACGCGCGGCGACCGCTGGTCGGACGAGGAGCTCGAGACGTTGCGCAATCTCTCGCTCTCCTCGCTCGAGCCGCTGCCGCCCGATCCGACCAATCGCGTGGCCGACGATCCGCGGGCGGTGCAGTTCGGCCAGCGCCTCTTCTTCGAGACCCGTCTCAGCTCGAACGGCAAGGTCTCCTGCGCGACCTGCCACGATCCCGCGCGCGAGTTCCAGGACGGAACGCCATTGGCCAAAGGCGTCGGCACCACCGACCGCCGCACCATGCCGATTGCCGGCACCGCCTACAGCCCTTTCCTTTTCTGGGACGGCCGGAAAGACAGCCAGTGGGCGCAGGCGCTTGGCCCACTCGAGAGCGGCGTCGAACATGGCGGCTCGCGCGCGCAGTACGCGCACGTCATCGCCGATCGATATCGCGATGAATACGAGCGCCTGTTTGGAGCGCTGCCGGACCTCAATGCAATCCCGCGCTTCGCCGGCCCAGTGCCCGATCCTGCCGCGCGTGCGGCGTGGGACTCGATGAGCGACGAACAGCGCGTCGCCGTGACGCAGGTCTACGTCAACATCGGCAAAGCCATCGCCGCGTATGAACGGCGCCTGCAATACGGCCCCTCCCGTTTCGACCGCTATGTCGACGCCCTCATCGCGAACGGCCGCGCGCCGGAAGGTGTGCTCACGCGCGACGAGATTGCCGGATTGCGCCTCTTCATCGGCAAAGCGAATTGCACGCAATGCCACGACGGCGCGCTCTTCACGAACAACGAGTTCCACAACACTGGCGTCCCCGCGGCGGCCATAGTGAAACCCGATCATGGCCGGACGAACGGCGCAAAGGACGTGCTGGCGGACGAATTCAATTGCCGCAGCCGCTGGAGCGATGCGAAAGGAGCGCAGTGCTCGGAACTGCAGTTCATGATCGCCGAGGGCCACACGCTCGAGCGGGCGTTCAAAGTGCCGTCACTGAGGAATGTCGCCGAGCGCGCCCCCTACATGCACGCCGGGCAATTTGCGACGCTCGACGATGTCGTCGCCCACTACAACCGCGCGGCCGCCGCGCCCGCCGGCCACAGTGAGCTGAAGCCGCTACGCTTCAACGAGAACGAACTGCAGCAACTCGTCGCATTCCTCCGCACCCTCAGCGGCGGCACCGCCGCCCCCGCCGACCTGCTGCGAAACCCCGGCAGGACTGGTGGAGCGGCGGGCTCGGTTCAACCCGGAGACATAGTTGACACAGAGTTCTAGGGACATATTTGACAACGTGGCTGTCCTGGAACGCAGATGTCGGCATGGGT
>DASVUA010000270.1:0-3463 GCA_036387295.1 Thermoanaerobaculia bacterium
GCGCGAGATCTTGCCGACGCCGGCCTGGAATCCGCCCGCCGTTTTTTCGGCCGAGCCCTGTTCTTCCAGACGGTCGTTGCCGGTGACCTTGCCTACTGTCTCTTTGATCGTGCCGATTGCTTTACGACCCTTGCCTTCGACTTCGTTCTCATTGATTGCCATACCCATCCGTATCGCAAGGGTGATGCCGTTGCGGCGGGCTCACGTGTACGGTTTCGAGCAACGAGCCTAGTGCACCGCATCAGTCGCGGTACGTCCGGTCGCGCGCCGAAACACTCCCATGACCCTCCCGCGCATCTTGTCCATCAACTCGTAGATCGTCGGGATGACGAGCAGCGTGAGGAGCGTGGAGGTGATGACGCCGCCGATCACGGCGCGGCCCATCGGCGCGCGGAACTCCGCCCCTTCGCCGACACCCATCGCCACCGGGAGCATGCCGGCGATGAGCGCGAATGAGGTCATGAGGATCGGGCGGAGGCGGATGCGTCCTGCTTCGATCAGCGCTTCGCGGAGATCGAGTCCGCTCTCGTGCCGCCACTTGGCGAAATCGATCAGCAGAATCGCGTTCTTCGCCACGATGCCCATGAGCAGCAGCACGCCGATCATGCTCATGATGTTCAGCGTGCCGCGCGTCAGCGCCAGCGCCCCCATCACGCCGATCAGCGACAGCGGCAGCGAGAGCATGATCGCGAACGGATCGATGAAGCTTTCGAACTGCAGCACGAGCACGAAGTACATCAGCAGCACGGCAATGCCCATCGCCGCGATCATGTCGCCGAAGACTTCCTGCTGATCCTCCCCTTCCCCACCCTGGCCGAGCGAATAGCCGGCAGGCAGCGGCACATTCGCGATCTGTTTCTGAATGTCGGCGATGACGGCGGAGAGCGCGCGCCCTTCGGCGTTGGCGCCGATCGTGACGACGCGCTCGCGATCGAGGCGCTGGATCTCGCCGGGCCCCACGCCGGTGCCGACGCGCGCGATCTGCCCGAGGGGAATCATCGATGGAGGAGCGGCCGGCATGGACGCCGCGCCCGGTGGAACGCCTGGCGGTGCCGCGCCCCCCATCATCGAGCGTCCGATCGGCAGCGACTGCAGATCGGCCACGGTGCGGCGCGATTCGGGAGCGAGGCGCACGTAGACGTCGTACGCTTCGCCGCCCGGCGTGAGCCAGTCGCCCGCATCGACGCCGGCGAACGAGGCGCGCAAGGCGCCCGCGACCTGGAACATGTCGACGCCGAGCGCGCCGGCGAGGGCGCGATCGAGCTCCACTTCGACCTCGGGGCGCCTTCCTTTCGTCGCCAGCGCCACATCGGCCGCCCCCTGCACCTTGCGCATCTCGCCCGCCATCCGTTCACCGAGCTGCAGCAGCGTGTCGTAATCGGGGCCGGTGAGCTGGATCTGAATCTGCGCCTGTCCGCCGCCCATGTTGTTGCCGCCGACTGCCACGCGTGCGCCGCCGATCCGCTCGACGGCGCGGCGCGCATTGCGCTCGATCTCGGTCTGATGCAGCGCGCGATCTTCGCGCCGTTTCAGGCGCACGTAGACGTTCGCCTCGTCGACCGCGCCGCTCTCGCCGCCGATCGTCGTGTACGTGTACGCGACCCCTTCGAGGCCACGCGCCATCGCGGCCGCTTCTTCCGATTTGAGACGCGTGTACGCGAGGCTCGAGCCGGGCGGCGTGTCGACCACGAGGTTGAACTCGGAGACGTCCTGCACCGGGAAAAACGACTGTCCGACCAGCCCCATCGCCGGCATCGCCATCGCCGCGATCAACGTCGCGGCCGCAATGCCGACCGTGACCCACGGATGATCGAGCGTCCAGCCGATGATCCCCTGATAGCGCACCGCCTGCCGGTCGAACCACGCATTGAATTGATCGAGCTTGCGCGTGAGCCAGCGCTTCTTTTTCCCCGCGGTGTGCGGCTCCGGCCAGTACGCCGACATCATCGGATCGAGCGAGAACGAGACGAGCAGCGAAACGAGCACCGCGCAGGCGATCGTCAGCGCGAACGGCCGGAACCACTGGCCGGCGATGCCGCTGATGAGCGCGATGGGCACGAACACCACCACGATCGAGAACGTGGTCGCGGCGACGGCGAGGCCGATCTCCGCCGTCCCTTCTTTCGCGGCGGTGTAGTGATCCTTCCCCATCTCCACGTGCCGCACGATGTTCTCGCGCACGACGATGGCGTCATCGATGAGGATGCCGACGGCAAGCGCGAGCCCGAGCAACGACATCGTGTTGAGCGTAAATCCGAACAGCCAGACGGCGACGAACGCGGAGAGCAGCGAGACCGGCAGCGCGAGGCCGGTGATCACGGTCGAGCGCCACGAGTTGAGGAAGACGAACACCACCACGATCGTAAGGATCAGCCCTTCCACCAGCGAGTGCGTGACGCTGTTGACCGATTCCTGCACCCGCTCGCCGGAGTTCTGAATCACGTTCAGCTTCACGTTCGCCGGCATGCGCTTGTTGAGCGCGGCGACACGCTGCAGCACGCGATCGGCCACGGCGGTGGTGCTATGGCCCTGCGCTTTTTTGATGTCGATGCCGACCGCTTCCTGTCCGTTGTAAATGGCGAGCGTGCGCTGTTCCTCGGTCGCATCTTTGATCGACGCGATTTCGCTCAGGCGCAGCAGACGGCCGTTCTGCGCGGAGACGACGATGTTCGCGAACTCCTCCGGCCGTTCGATGCGGCCGCGCAACCGGATCGATTGCTCGACGAAGTTCTGCTCGATGCGTCCCACCGGCGCGGCGAGGTTCTGCGCCTGCACCGCCTGCAGCACCTGCGTCATCGAAACGCCCGCCGCCTGCATCGCGCGCGGATTCACCTCGATCACGATCTGCCGTTCGAGGCCGCCGCGAATCATGACGTCGGCCACGCCGTTGAGGCCGCGCAGCTCCGGCTCGACGACGTCGTCGGCCAGCGTCGTGAGCTGCGGGACGCTGACGGAAGAGGATGCGAGCGTCAGCGAAACGATCGGCAGATCGGCCGGATCGAAGCGCGTGAGAATCGGCTCTTCCATCTCCAGCGGCAACTCGCCGCGAATGCGCGAAAACGCATCGCGCACGTCCTGCGTCGCCTGATCGGTGTTCTTGCTGAACTCGAACTCGATGATGATCTGGCCGAACCCGTCGACCGACGTCGAGCTGATGCGATCGACGCCGCTGATCGACGCGATTGCATCCTCCATCGGCTTGACCACTTCCTGCTCGACCACCGCCGGCGACGCCCCCGGATACGGCACCGCCACCGCCACCACCGGCGCATCGATCTCCGGAAACTCGTCCGTCTCGAGCTGCATGATCGCGAACGTGCCGAACAACACGAGCGCCAGCATCATCACAACCGTGACGACGGGACGATCGATCGCAAAGTTGGAGATCCACATTACGAGGTGCTCGCTGCGCCGTAGAGAGGAAGGAAGGCTCGTCCGTGCTCAGGTGTCATTCCGCGCTTCA
>DASVUA010000271.1:0-1891 GCA_036387295.1 Thermoanaerobaculia bacterium
CGTGCAGATCTTCGGCGGCTACGGCTTCATCAAAGACTTCCCCGCCGAAAAGTACTACCGCGACGTGAAGCTCTGCACGATCGGCGAAGGGACGTCCGAGATTCAGCGCGTCGTCATCGCGCGGAATCTCCTGAGCGACAAGTAATCGAAGGCACGAGCGCAGAACGCCGCACGCGAACCTCGCTGCTGCGTCGTTCTGCGCTCCTCGTGCTTGATCCATCGTCCGAATGACTGACGTCACTTCCATCATCGACGGCATTCGCAACGGCCGTTATCGCGCGCTCGGGCAGGCGATCTCGCTCGTCGAATCGCACGATCCCGCGGCCACGCGACTGCTCGCCGAGCTTTATCCATCCACCGGAAAAGCGCGCATCATCGGCATCACCGGCTCGCCCGGTGCGGGCAAATCGACGCTCGTCGCCGCGATGGCGAAGTACTACCGCGCGCAGGACAAGCGCGTCGGCATCATCGCCGTCGATCCGACTTCCCCCTTCACCGGCGGCGCGATTCTCGGCGACCGGATCCGGATGACGGAGCTCTACACCGACCGCGGCGTCTTCATCCGCTCGATGGCGACGCGTGGCTTTCTCGGCGGTCTGGCGAAAGCGACGAACGACGTGATCGACATTCTCGACGCGGCCGGTTTCGACGTGGTGCTCGTCGAGACTGTCGGCGTCGGTCAGGACGAAGTGGAAGTCGTGCGCACCGTGCAGACGAATCTCGTCGTGCTCGTCCCCGGCATGGGCGACGACATTCAGGCCATCAAGGCCGGCATCATGGAGATCGGCGACATCTTCGTGGTGAACAAAGCCGATCGCCCCGGCGCAGACAAGACGGTCACGGAAGTGACGATGATGATGTCGCTGGTGGAAGAGCACGGCGATTACGTGCCGCCGATCGTGAAGACCGTCGCGTCGAAGAAGCAGGGGATCGACGAACTGGACGCCGCGATCGTGAAGCACTTCGAGTATCTCGCCGCATCGGGCGAGCTCGATCGCCGCAACCGCGATCGCGTGCGCATCCGGATCGAGACACAACTCAAAGAGAGTTTCATGCAACGTCTGATCGGCCAGACCATCGGCCGGGAGCAATACGAACAGTTGCTCGAAGACGTGCTGCGCAAGCGCAACAACCCGCACGATGCGGCGGAGAGCGTCCTCGGCAAAGTGACGTTTTAGGGCGCATCATCCGTGGGTGTGCGGGGCAAAAATCGCTACAATCCGCACCCCATGAAAAAGAACCCGAACGAAGAACAAACCGCGCTGGTGGACAACGACGAGGCCGAGATCCTCGAGCGTCTTTCCGCACGCGTCGAGAAAGCCGTTTCCACGATTCAGGACCTGCGCCGCGAGCGCGATGAGCTGCGGACGCGCGTCGAAGAGCTCGAGGTCCGCGTGCGCGAAAACGACGAAACGTCCAGCCGCCTCACGTCGCTCGAAGAAGAGCACGATCGCTTCCGCCGCGAGCGCGGCGAGATCCGCAATCGCATCGAATCGATTCTCGGAAATCTCGAACAGCTCGAAGCAGCCGACTAACCGTTCGGCAGGATCGGCATCAGCGCGCGCTCGAGATCGTCGAGCGTTGCATCCGCGAGCTTCTCGACGCGCGTGCTGCTGCCGCTCTTCGTGAGCGTTGCCACCTGCTCGAGCGCCTTGACGTCGATGCGCTTCAGCAGCGCCGGCCCGAGCCACATCCGTTCCGAGACGCCGCGCAAAGTCCGCGTGCCGTCCGTCGGCGGCTGCTGCACGCCGCACGCGAGCTCGTATGGTGTCAGGTGCACCCCGCTCGTGGCCCAGCGCGCGACGTACGCCTGCTCGACGCCGGGCAGCGATTCGATGATCTCCACCAGCGCCGCCTCGAGCGCCGCCGCGTCTTCATCCTCGAGATAGCG
>DASVUA010000272.1:0-3499 GCA_036387295.1 Thermoanaerobaculia bacterium
CGTCGGCGCGGCGAACGGCCTGTCAGAAGTGGGCGGGCTCGTGCCGCTCGGCATCGAGCCGCCGAAGAACGTCACCATGAGCGGCGGGAACGCATCGCTCGGCGCGTTCCGACTCGAGATTGCACTTCCCGGCGGTCTCGCGAACAGCGACGGCAGCACGCTCAAAGTGCGCATCGAGAGCGAACGGGTCTTCGGGGCAAAGACCGAGGCAGCGCCGGAAGGTTACCCCGCCGCGCATCTCGACAACATCTCCATGCAGCGCGTCGTGCCGGCGGCGCTCGCTCCCGCACTGAAGTACCAGCGCGGCTACAACAAGTTCATCTCACCATGGATCGTCGCGATTGCCGATCCTCGCGCGAGCAGCAAATGGACGTGGGCAGTCGACGTTACCGCCGCGCAGAAAGCAGCGGAGGGCTGCTACTCCTGCAATCGCCCGCAGTCGCTCCAGGACCTGACGGAGAACGACGGCGTGTATGAGCTGTACACGAACGGCCGCATCGTCTCGGTGCGTCCTGAAACCGCGCAACTGACCGCCGGCTACGCATACCTCGGCACCGCCGACCGTCTCGCCGTACGGGTCCCGACGGTGATGGCCGACACGGTCCGCCCGCCGGCGGTGCTCGTCGCCGGACAGAACCCGCCGGTCGCTGACGGGATGCTGCAGGAGACGACGTATCTCCATTCCGGCGAAGTCGAGACGTCGAACGTCGATCTCGTCTCCGGCGGCCGTGCGAACTGGAACGTCACCTTCGACCGTACCTACCGCTCCCGCACTCTCGGCGGCACGTTCCTCGGTCCGAATTGGGAGTCGACACTCTTTCGCCGCCTCCGCCCGCTGCCGAATGGCGCCGTCGAGTACCGCGATGGAGCAGGGGAGATCTGGCGCTTCCTTCCGAACGGCGGCCAGTACACACGGCCGAAAGGCCTCTTCCTCAATCTCTCGCGTACGGATCGCGGCTGGCTGCTGGTCGACCAGCAATCGCGGATGACGGCGTTCGACGAGCTCGGACGCCTGGTCCACGAGACCGACGAGTTCTCCACCTCGCCGTACGCGCTGGATCGCGGCAATGTGATCCGCTATCTCTACAACGCCAAAGGGCAGCTCGAGCGGGTGATCGATCCCGTCGGACGCGAGTCCGTGCTCGCGTATCGCAGCGATGGTCTGCTCGAAACCATCAACGAAACGTGGCGCAATCGGGTGATCTCGTACGCGTACGCGAACGGCCGCCTCTCCGAAGTGAAACTGCCGAAAGTCAGCGGCACGATCCCCACCATCCGCTATGGCTACCTCGGGAACTCCGGCACGTTTGCCGACCGCCTCGAGCTCGCGTCGAATCTCACGACCATCACCGATCCTGGTGGCGGCAACGCGCGTGTCACGTTCCTCTACGAAGGCGTTCGCGACAAAGTCACCGGCCAGAAATGGGCGACCAACGAATCGGCGACATTTGGTTACGGCGCGCAATCCGCGACCGTCACCGACGTACTGAAGCAGCGGCGCGACTACATCCTTTCGGCGCAACCAGTCGACTACTCGACCGACCGCGCGCACGTGACGCAGGCGGACGAGGTGAACGCGCGTGTGACGAACTACGCATTCGGCACGCTGCCGCCGGCCAACACGAAGACGCCGCCGCGCAAGGACGCGACGCGCACCTTCGAGTTCAAGCATCGCGCGGAAGGAACGTTGGAGTTGGCCACGCTCAGCGGCGTGTCCACCACCACGTTCTTTTACAAGGAGGTCGGCGGCGCGCCCGGCGAGATCGTCGACCACAAGACCACTGCACCAGCACCCGCACCAGACACAGTTGCGGCGGGCGCGGATCTCGGCCCGACCATCACCCACAAGTACGCCCACGACCGTACGTTCCTCACCTCGGTCGCCGTTTCAGGCGACGGAGAAGCGCGGCCGCCGGTGCACTTCACAGCCGTGCACGGTCAGGCGTTGTCGTCGACCGCGACGAATGACGCGGTGAAAGAGACGGTCGCCTTCGACGAATTCGGACGGCCGGAGGCGGTGACCACGGCTCATGCGACCGACACCAACAGCCCCGGTTCGAACGCGGCGTTCGATTACCACTCCGACAGCGGCGCGCCGCACTCACGCGGTCTGCTCAAGGAGATCGACCGCGCGGGACTGATCACGAAGTTCGAGTACCAGCCGCAGCAGGTCAAAGTCACCGACGAGCGCAACGTCGAAACGACGACCGACCTCGACGAATGGCTCCGCCCGAAACACATCTTCACCTCGTCGCCTGGATTGCAGATCGACGAGGAACTGCACTACGACCTCAACGGCCGGGTCGAGTCGACGAAACGCAAACAGGACGAGCTGACGGTCACGCAGACGTTCCAGTACGACGGCGTCGGCCGCGGTGATCACCGAAACGCTCGACTCCCTCGGCCGCGTCGAGACGCGGCGCACCGAAACGGGCAGCGGCGATCTGGTCGAAGAGTTCGCGTACGACCTGGCCGGCAACCTCGCGTACGCCGCCGACAATCACGTCTTCAGCGCGACCGCGTACGACGCCCATGGCCGCGCGCGAGAAACGCGCCGTCCGGACGGCACGCGCACCGTCGCCCAGCACGACTTGTGGGGCCGTCCGACCGTGGTGCAGGAGCTGGATGCCGCGTCAGCCGAGGTGGGGGTGTCAAAGTCGAAGTTCACGGCGACGGGCAACGTCGAGACCATCACCCGCACGCTGTTCGGCGCGACCGCACCTTCCGTGCTGCTCACGTCGAGCTACCGCAACAGCGGACGCCCCGATGTCCGCACGCTCACCACCGCCACCGGCGCCTCCATCGTCCGCACCTACGGCTACGACGGGTCGACGGCGATGCTCAACGACATGACCGTGGCCGGCAAAGGTGGCGTGGTCGTCGGAGGCTCGCGGATCACGTACGACGGCGTCCAGATCGCGAAAGCAGTGCTGCACGGCGTCTCAGCCGAAGCACGGGCGAACGAGTACGACTACGACGACCGCAGCCGCCTGCTCACCAGCAGCGCCGCGCGTGAGCAGGGGAGCGGCGTGCCTACGGCCGAACTGGTCGACAACTCCGACTTCCGGCACGAGCTCGTGCGTCCACCGGATGATCCCGCGGCATTGCCGTCGCTCGATTTCGCGCGCGCACCGGGACACAAGATCGCGCAACTCACACGCGGCGACGTAACTCGGACGTTCTCGTATGGAAACGGTGCAGAGCGCATCGACGACGACCGGTACGAATACGAGTTCGACGCCCGCGGCCGCTTGGTTACTGCCACACAAAAAGCAACCAACACCGCCTTGCCGAGGCGCCGCTTCCATTACTACTACTCCGCCGCCGATCGCGTAGTAGGACGCCGGGCCGAGTTCTGGAGCACATCGGCAACTGAAGGCTGGAAGCTCGAAGACCGCAGCGACATCCTCGCCGCGGATGCGCTCCCGGAGGCGCGCAGTCTTGCGGCGGAATCGCTCGTCAACTTACGTCAGCAGGACGTGCGGCAGCCAACACGTAT
>DASVUA010000273.1:0-1685 GCA_036387295.1 Thermoanaerobaculia bacterium
CGCCGGCTTACCTGCCGGCGAGTACAGTGTCAGCGCGGGTTCCGGGAAACTGCGCTCGTCGGATCGAACCGTCACGATCCTGGAGGAGCGGAGTGCGGAACTGCGAGCGCCGCTGATCGTCGATCTCCCAAGAAAGCTGACCGTGCGTGTGACCGGGCCGCGTGAGGCTCCACCACTGTGGCACATCCGGTTGTACAGCGTCATGCCTGGGCCGCGTCTCGAGAACGCGGCCGCCGGTCTGACGGACGCAGAAGGGAAGTGGACGGCGCAGCTTCCACCCGGCGAATATCTGCTGCAGGTCGGTCGCTCGGAAACTTCGAAGTGGCGGTCGGCCGACATCACGGTCGGTGAGGCCGATGTCGATTTCGACGTCCAGATGCCGGGGCGTCTGGTCAGCGGGACGGTCACGCTGGGGAGTGTGCCGCTCGCTGACGCGCAGCTGATTTTTGGCGGCGAACAAGGCTCGGAGCAGGAAACGTTAGTTACCGATGGCGAGGGGAAGTTCACCGGCGTTCTCCCTGAACCTCGAGACGAATCCGACTGGACCATCACCATCGCGTCTGATCAGCCGCGCGTGAAGCGCACCGTCCATCAGCAGCCGAAAGAGAACGATGGCGGATCGCTCGAGTTCGTGATCGATCTTCCACGAACGGCCGTGACAGGGCGCGTGGTGAACGAAGATGGGTCTGGCGAAGGGAACGCGATCGTGACGTTGCGCTCGCCTGACGGATCGGTCTTCGAGCAGGTCGGCACAGACGACGACGGAGCGTTCGTTCTCTTCGGGTTCGAGCCAGGAACATACCGCGTCCGGGCCGACGCCGCGAGACGCTCGACTGCAATCGTGAACGTTGACGCGACGCAGGACGTGACGGCCCCCGTGCAACTCGTGCTGCGCGATGAAGTGGCCGTGCGCGGGAGGGTGCAGTCGCGAACGACGTCCGGTGTCGAAGCAAATCTGACCGCTCTTCAGCGTGGTGTGCGTTCGGACTTTGTTCCGATCGCGTCGAGCGATGCGCGAGGCATGTTCGAGCTGTGGTTGCCCCCCGGCACTCGCGTTTTCGACTTACTCGTGCAGGCCCCCGGTTTCGCGGCCTCGGCGGGGAGGATCGCCGTCGTGGACGACAAGTTCCTGACCATCACCGTTGACCAGAACGGCGGTTCTCTCTCACTCGAATTTCCCGCCGGAGCCGATCCCGTGTTGAAGCATGATGGTGCTGAGTTTCGGGCCCGGTGGTTTGCAACGACAACCGGCGGCAGGATCGATGCGCTGAAGAGTCTGGAACGAGCGACGATCGCGAACGTCGAAGCAGGCGAGTACACGCTGTGCGCCGGCAATCAGTGCAAGTCGGGCGTCGTCACGCCGCAGGGATCGCTCGCATTGGCGCTAGCGGAACAGTGAGCGCGAACGATGACATGCAGAGGCTGACGCGGCGAACGCCAGTTGGCGGCAGGAAGTGGACGGGCGCTTGTTGAAGTCCTTTTCCGGCACGCGTCGAAAGAATTTGGGGCCGCGGGAAGAATCGGAGTCGGAGTTTTGTACAATGCCCGACTACGCCACCGCGGAGAGATGGGTGAGCGGCTGAAACCAGCGGTTTGCTAAACCGCCGTAGGGGGTAAACCTCTACCGAGGGTTCGAATCCCTCTCTCTCCGCCAACGCGAGCCCCGATGCGCGGCTCGCCTCTTT
>DASVUA010000274.1:0-2935 GCA_036387295.1 Thermoanaerobaculia bacterium
CCGTAGGAGGTGCCATTGAAGACGACGTTCTGGAGCTCTTCTTTTCCGAGCTCCTCTTCATTGTTGTTGCGGAGGTCCTGCTTCAGTGCATTGAGCTGCTGATCTTTGAGGCGCTGAAAATCGTCCTCGCGGAAGCCGGGCGTCAGAAGCTGCGGCAGCACAATGGCAAGAAAACGGTCGAGATTGTCCTTGTGCGAAACGCCGGTGAACGTCGTCATTTCCTTGTCGACGAGATTGCCGAACGTGCCGGCAATCGGATAGAGCGCGGCATTGATCTCGTCGATGCGCATCGCCTTCGACCCCGCCTCGCTGATCATCGAGGCGGCGAGCTGCGCGAGCCCTTCTTTTCCCTTCGGATCGGCGGATGAACCGACGGTGAAGAGAAGCTTGGTCATGACGTTCGGCAGCACCGATTTCTGTTCGATGAAGCGAATCGGAGCGTGTGCCGCGGTTGCGGCGGCGGGTGCCGCGAGCGCCGTGACGGAAGGCAGCTTCGCCATCGCGTCGCCGAGCGGCTGCTGGGCGAGCGTCGTCACCACGAGATTCGCGTCGGTGAAGTATTTCTGTGCGACCTGCTGCATCTGCTCCGGCGTCGTGGCGCTCATCGCGCGGTAATACGCGTTCATCGTGTCGTAGGAGCGCTCGAAATGCGCGAAGCTGGCGATGGTCGAGGCGATGGCGTCAGTATTGTCGAGGCCGCGGACAGCCGCATAGCGCGCATTCGATCTCGCATCGGCCACGCGCTGCGCTTCGAGCTTCCGCGAACGGAGGCCGGCGAAGGTCTGCAGGACCTGATCGCGCACGTAAACCGCGTCTTTCGCGTCCTTGACGCGCGCGAAGACGGTGAAGAGCGAGGGGTCGACGTTGCCTCCGGTGTAGGTGAAGAGCTGATCGACTTTCTGCTCCTGTTCGACGAGACGCTTGTAGAGGTCGGACGTCGAGCCGAAGGCGAGGTCGTACATCACGTCCATCGCCACCTGGTCGGCCGTCGAGAAGAACGAAGGTCCGTGGAACGCGACGCTCACCCACGGCAGGGTGGGGGAGGTCCAGGGCACATGCGCGTAGACCGGCCCTTTGTGTGCCGGCTCCTGCGGAATGTCGACCGTGAACGTGCCGCGCTCCCAGTCGCCCCAGTATTTCTGCACGAGCTGCAGCACGCGATCGGGCTCGACGTCGCCGGCCAC
This sequence comes from Thermoanaerobaculia bacterium, assembly GCA_036387295.1. Taxonomy (GTDB): domain Bacteria; phylum Acidobacteriota; class Thermoanaerobaculia; order Gp7-AA8; family Gp7-AA8; genus QHVT01. The sequence continues at coordinate 1,185 of DASVUA010000274.1, forward strand.
GATGATGGTGGTCTTCTCGGGGCGATACCAGCGCGAGAAGAATGTTTTCGCGTACTCGAACTGGTTCGGCATGTCCTCGATGTCTTTGATGAAGCCCATCGTGGTGTGCTTGTACGGATGCACGGTGTACGCGTTGTCGCGCTGCACTTCGAGCATCTTGCGGATCGGGCTCTGCGAGTTCTTGTTGTACTCGCCGAGGACGGCACGCGCTTCGGTCTTGAAACCTTCTTCCGAATACGCGAGGTGCTTGAAACGGTCTGCTTCGATCTCGAGGATCTTCTCGAGGTCGTCCTTGGCGAAGGTGACGTGATAGTTCGTCAGGTCGTCGGACGTGTATGCGTTCTGGCGCGCGCCTGCCTTCGTGATGATGGCGTTGTAGGCATCGGACGGATACTTTTTCGTGCCGCGGAACATCATGTGCTCGAAAAAGTGAGCGAAGCCCGACTTGCCGGGCTCGACTTCGTTGCGCGACCCGGTCTGCACCGGGATCTGCAGCGAGACGAGGTTCGGAAAGCCTGTCGGCACGACGATGACCTTGAGGCCGTTCGCGAGAGTCTTCTCGGTGGCTTTGAACGGGAGGATGTTGCTCGAACTGTCGTTCTGGCTGAACGCCGGGACTGCAGCGGCGCAGAGCGCGACCGCCGCAAGAGTGCGTAAAAACATAAATCTCCTTTTCGCTTGCACCTTAACGGGTCAGGGCGCTTGGTTGCTTCCTGTTTTCGTGTTTGTTGCCGGGGGGCGGGTGTTTGTTGTCTGTTGTGCGTTGGCCGTTGCCCGTGAGCCGTTGCCCGTTACCCGTGAGCCGTTGCCTGTGACCCGTTGCCCGTTGCCCGGGCTTTCAGGTTGAGCTGGGAGTTGCGTCCGCGCAACTCGGCACCGACACCGCGCAGACTCCGAAGTCGGAAACGAGCTCCCTCGGCAACGGGCAACGGGCAACGGGCAACCGGCACGGGGCAACCGGCAACGGGCAACGGGCCACGAAGCACCGACCCCGGCACCGATCCTGAATTCATCCGGGCTGGAGGTTTTGGTATGACCGAGGAACGTTACGAGCCGGTGTCGTGTGACTATCACGACCAGCTCGAAGCTGCGGCGATGCACAAGAATGTCGTCGAGCTGGAGTTCGACCTGGAAGGTGTGACGCAGAAGGAACGCGGGCGCGTCGAAGACGTCTTTACGACGGACGGCGCGGAGTTCATCCGCTTCGCGGCCGACTCCGGATCGCTGGAGATCCGGCTCGATCACATCATTTCCATGAAAGAGTAATGTTACGCGGAGGGCGGAGCGATCTGCCCTCTGCTACCATCGCCCAGCCGCCATGCCGAAAATCCTCTTCTACGCGGGAACGGCGTTCTGCCTGTTTCTGACCCTCGTCAGCGCTGGAGAGGTTGCGAGCGAGCTGCGCGACAGCGGCCTCGGGTTTGTCGCGCTGCCCGGTTCTTCGCGAGCGCCGTGGGCGATTCTGACCGCGCTGGCAGCAGGTCTCGCCGTCGCCGCGCTCTTCCTCCGGATGGCCGCGCTCCTCGCGGCGCGCAATCTCTTCGCCGCATTCGTGGCGGTGCTTTGCGTCACCGGCTCGGTCGCCACCCTCACCGCCGTGCTCCTCGTCCAGTACCGCGTCGCATCCGCCGGCGCCACGCAGCTCGGTGAAGTGCACTTTGCCGCGTTCATGGCCTTCGGGTTCTTCCTCTCGCTCAGCATGCTCGCGCTTCGTCCGTACTTCAGCATTCAGGCGAGCCGCTTTCTCTCCG
>DASVUA010000275.1:0-3282 GCA_036387295.1 Thermoanaerobaculia bacterium
GCGGCAGAAGCAGATCGAGCGGATCATCGCGAAGATCATCACCATCGCCGCGTTCAACTACCGCAGCACCATCGGGATGCCTTACGCCTATCCCGACAACGAGCTCTCCTACACCGGCAACTTCCTCAACATGATGTACAAGATGACGGAGACCAAGTACACGCCGAGCCCCGCGCTCGAGCGTGCGCTCGACGTCCTCTTCATCCTGCACGCCGATCACGAACAGAACTGCTCGACCAACGCCATGCGCGCGGTCGGCAGCTCGCAGGTCGATCCCTACTCCGCCGTCGCTGCAGCCGCGGCCGCGCTTTACGGACCGCTGCACGGCGGTGCGAACGAAGCGGTGCTGCAGATGCTCAATGAGATCGGCAGCGTCAACAACGTCCCCGATTTCATCAAGCGGGTGAAGAGCGGTGAAGGCGGGCGCCTCATGGGCTTCGGCCACCGCGTCTACAAGAACTACGATCCGCGCGCGAAGATCATCAAGACGGTGGCCGACGAAGTGTTCGAAGTGACCGGCCGCAATCCTCTCCTCGACATCGCGCTCGAGCTCGAACGGATCGCGCTCGAAGACGACTACTTTGTCAAACGGAAGCTCTACCCGAACGTCGACTTTTACTCCGGCCTCATCTATCAGGCCATGCGCTTCCCGACCGCGATGTTCACCGTCCTCTTCGCGATCCCCCGCGTTTCCGGCTGGCTCGCGCAGTGGCAGGAGATGCTGCAGGATCCCGATCAGAAGATCGCGCGCCCGCGCCAGATTTATACCGGCGCGACGCGGCGCGATTATCCGGCGCGCGGCTAGAGGGGCTTAGGGCGCTTAGGCGCGGAGGGCGCTTGGGCGCTTGGGTGGTGTTGCGACGCATCGCGCAGGCACGTTCCCCAAGCGCCTCATGCGCCTTAGCGCCTAAGCCCCTGCCCGCTGCGCAAACACTCCCGCCCACCACTCCCCCTTCATCCGCTCCGCGATCAGCTCCAGTCCCTGTTCGTGCGCGGCGGCGACGACGTCGTCGCGCTTGACGATGAGGATGCCGCTGAGCAGCAGGCGTCCGTCGTCCGCAAGCCGCTTCACCACATCCCCCAGCAGCGGCAGGATGACCTCGGGGATGATGTTCATCGTCACGACGTCGAACTTGCCGCCGCGCAATGCTTCGACGCTGCCGATGAAGAGCGGCATCGCCGCGTCGTCCACTCCGTTGCGGATGCGGTTGTCGCGCAATGCGCCATACGCATCGGTGTCGTTGTCGAACGCAATCACATAGCGCGAGCCGAGCCTGTGCATCGCGAGCGCGAGAATGCCGCTGCCCGCGCCGACATCGAGGCCACGTTTCCCGGTGAAAGAAAGCGTCTCCAGCAGCTCGATGCACAACCACGTCGTCTCGTGCGATCCGGTTCCGAACGCCTGCTCCTGCGGCACGACGATCGTCAACCGATCAGAGTCCGCAGGAAACAGCGAGACGTCGGGCGCAACGACGAACCTCGCGCCGATGAAGAGGGGCGTGAGCGACTGTTGATACAGATCGAGCCAGTCGACCCGTTCGCGCTCGGTTTCGTGAAACTCGACCTGCTCGAGCTCGCGCAGCGCCTCGCGCGCCTGCGCACGCTCTTCGGCCGAGTCGAAGTAGGCGGCGATGGTGGTCGTGCCGTTGACCTCGTTCGCCGTGCTTCCGGTCGACGCGGTCATGAACAACCGCGTCTGCAACAGCTCTTCGAGCGCCGCGTCACGCGCGTCGAACGACAGTTCGAGGATGTAGTCCGTCATTGTCCGTGTCATCCCGCGCTTCAGCGCGCCGGCTCAGGAGCGCCGCTCATGCCCTTCGGAGCCAAAGTGCGTCCGGTAGTCTTCCATCGACGCCTCGACCACCGCGGCCGCATGCTCGTAGCCGTACGTGCCGGCCACACGGATGCGCTGCCCTTCGCCCGGCACGAGCTTGTACGTGCTGAAGTAATGCTCGAGACGCTCGATCAGCACCGGCGGCACGTCGGCGATGTCCTTCGCCTCGCCCCAGACATAATCGCCCTGCAGGACGGCGATGATCTTGTCGTCCGCTTCTCCCCGGTCGAGGAGCTGCAGGCCGCCGATCACGCGCGCGGCGACGATGATCTCCGACTTCGAGATCGGGCGTTCGCTCAGCACGCAGATGTCGAGAGGATCGCCGTCGCCTTTGCTCGCGACGGGCGAGAGGCGCGTCACCGCTTCGGCGCAATACGTCTGCGGCACGAAGCCGTAGAGGGCGGGCGGCTGCGACGAGGTGCGTTGCGGACGATCGACTTTGAGATAGCCCGACTGCTTGTCGACCTCGTACTTGATGAGGTCGTACGGCGTGATCTCGACGAAGACATTGACCACTCGCGGGGCATCGGCGCCGGCCGAGAGGCCGTGCCAGGGGTGAGGTCGGGAACGGGAAAACGGCTGGTTGCTCATTCGGAGCGCGATTCTATTGCTATCATCCGCCTCCTTGTAATGGACAGGCTCGCGGACATGCTGTGCCACGTCGCCGAATACGCGCGCCACCCGCGCTCGATCGGCGCAATCATCCCGAGCAGCCGCGCGCTCGCGCGGGTGATGACCGAAAGCGTGCCGCGCCTCACCGATCGTGACGTGATCGTCGAGCTGGGTCCCGGCACCGGCGCCATCACGCGAGCGATCGTCAGCGCGTTTCCGCGCAATCACGTCATCGCCGTGGAAAAGAACGCGCGCCTCGCCGCAATGCTGCGCGAGCGCTTTCCGCACGTCGACGTGACCGAGACCTGCGTCTCGATGATCGCGAACGAGCTGCAGATCCCGAAAGGCCATCGCATCGGCGTCATCCTCAGCAGCCTTCCGATGCTCTCATTCGACGACGACCTGCGCGCCCGCGTCCTCCACGCGATCCGCAACGTCCTCGACGAACGCGCCCGCTACGTCCAGTTCACCTACTCACGCGCCGCCTGGGACGGCTTCGTTCCCGAAGGCCTCCGCCTCGTCGACACGAGACGCGTCATGCGCAACGTCCCCCCCGCGACCATCATGTCGTTCACCCGCGCATAACCGGTACGCCCGCGAACCCGACGTCACCTGTGGAGCGGCGGGCTTTAGCCCGCCGACCGTCTCTTTGGCCCGGCGGGCTAAGAGCCCGCCGCTCCACCAAAACGCGTCGAGGTTGACGACAAGTGCGAGTCGCCTGGAGTGCGACAGCAGAGCTGCCGCTTTCACGTTCCAGAGACAGATCGCGTCTCCGCCGGTGCATTCCTTTAGTGGAGCGGCGGGCTCTTAGCCCGCCAGCCGTCGTTCGCTGCACG
>DASVUA010000276.1:0-1868 GCA_036387295.1 Thermoanaerobaculia bacterium
CGATCGCGCCGTTCACCATCGCCTACGAAACCTTCGGCGAGCTGAACGCCGACCGGTCGAACGCGATCCTCGTCTGCCACGCGCTCTCAGCCAGCGCGCACGCGGCAGGCAAATACACCGAGGCGGCGGATGAGAAGCCGGGCTGGTGGGACGGCCTCATCGGCTACGGCAAAGCGATCGATCTCGAGCAGTTCTTCGTCGTCTGCGTCAATCTCCCCGGCTCGCCGTTCGGCACCACCGCGCCGAAGTCGCTCGATCCGGCAAGCGGAAAACCGTACGGCTCGCGTTATCCCTGGCCGACGATCGGCGACATGGTCGAGTCGCAGAAGCTGGTGCTCGAGCACCTCGGCATCACGAAGCTGCGCGCCATCGCGGGCGGCTCGCTCGGCGGCATGCAGGTGCTGATGTGGGCGGCGATGTATCCCGAGCTCACCGACGCCATCATTTCAATGGCCAGCGGCTGCGCAGTTCCGGTGACCGGCATCGCGTGGCACATCCTCGGCCGTAAGATCATCGAGACCGATCAGCGCTTCAACGGCGGCGACTATTACGACGATCCCGGCGATCTGCGCGGCCTCGAAGTGGCGCGCATGCTCGGGCACATGACCTACCTCTCCGGCCATTCGCTGCAGAGCAAATTCGGCCGGCGCCGCCGCGGCAGCACGCGGCAGTTCGAGATCGATTCGTACTTTGAATATCAGGGGAAAAAGTTCGCCGCGCTCTACGACGCGAACTCGTACGTCCGCGTGCAGGCGGCGATGGACGAGATGGATCTCGAAGAGCAGTACGGCACGCTGCAGGCCGCGTTCGCCGGCTGGCGCGGACGCTCACTCATCGTCTCGTTCGACACCGACTGGCTCTTCCCCCCATCAGAAAGTGTCCGCGTCGCAAACGCCCTGCGCTCGAACAACGGCGCCGTGCAGCTCGAAGAAATCGCGAGCGTGAACGGCCACGACACCTTCCTCATCGACTTTCACCTGATCGGCGATCTGGTGCGCGGCTTTCTGGCCGACGTCAAGGCTTGAAACGTTCGTCCGGCTCGCTGAGCAGCTCGACTTCGTCGAGCGTCGCGATTCCGGTTCCGCCGTCGACGAGGCGGTAGCCGACGGCGACTGTGCCGTCGTCGAGGCGCTCCGCCTGAATGAGAATGACGGCCGTCGGCTCGCCGACGCCTTCTTCCTGCACGATCGCGCATGAAGGAAGATCGAGCTCGACCGGCTCGCCGCCGACGGCGAAGACCGCGCGTCCTTCGTCCACGTCAGCTTCCGTCGCCGCGCGCCCTTCCACGTGCGGCGTCGAGCGCCATTTCTTCAGATCGATCGGTCCGGCCGTTTCCATCGCGGAAGAAGAATATCGCGACGAGTGCGAGCACGCCCGCTGCGGCGTTGAATGCGACGTCGCGCAGATCGTAGAAGCGCGTCGGCAACAGCCCCTGAATGCCCTCGTCGATCCACCCCGCGGCGAGCGTGAAGATCGCGCTCGTGATGTACGGCCTGCGCACGTGCGGCCACGATGCGAGCGCAAGCAAAGCGACCAGCCCGTACTCGATGAAATGAATCTTCTCCTCCGGGCTCTGCATCGGCACGATCGCCGACGCATAGACGGCGCCGATGGCGAGCAGCTTGAGCGCGTTGCGCTTCGTGCGGAGCTTCGGATTGCGAAGGATCAATGCGATCGCGCCGCTCGCGGCCAGCGCGAATGCAATCGCAACCGCGCCGCGCAACATCCCGCGGTCGCGGAGAGAGTTGGTGACGACTCGAACGCCGGCGAGACTCGCGTAGATCGCGATCAGGTAAATCGCGAGAACGATGCGCGCAATGCGGGAAGACATTCGCGGTCAATACGGCAATGCAAGGCGCAGCGTTTGA
>DASVUA010000277.1:0-7986 GCA_036387295.1 Thermoanaerobaculia bacterium
CGGTTTTTTTGGCGGTTGGCGGATGTGGTTGTCGGTCGACCGTTGACCCGTTGTCGGTTGTCGGTTGACCGTTGACCGTTGCCCGTTGCCCGGGCTGTGTTGCCTGGACGCCATGCAGTCTCGTACTACGTCACTCTCGTACTACGTCACTCGCCACAGGCCATGCGCGTCATCCACCCGGCAAGTGGCCTCGGCAACGGGCAACGGGCAACTAACAACTGACAACTGACAACTGACAACCGACAACCAACAACCAACAACCACCAACCGACAACCGGCCGCCATGAACCCTGCCTCACGATAGACTCCGCGCTCGATGCGCAGAATCCTCTTCGCGGTCCTCCTTGCACTCACCAGCACGCTTCAGGCAGCAGCATTCGATGTAAAGCAATTCGGCGCGATGCAGTGGCGGGAAGTCGGGCCGTATCGCGGCGGGCGTTCCGCGGCGGTCGAAGGCATTCCGTCGCAGCGCGATACCTACTACTTCGGTTCGGTCGGCGGCGGTGTGTGGAAGACGACGGACGGCGGTGAGACGTGGGCGCCGGTTTCCGATGGATTCTTCGGCGGCTCGATCGGCGCCGTTGCGGTCTCCGAGTGGGATCCGAACGTCGTCTATGCCGGCACCGGCGAGAAGACCGTGCGAGGCAACGTTTCGCATGGTGACGGCATGTGGAAGTCGGTCGACGCCGGCAAAACGTGGACATACGCGGGCCTCAAGGAATCGCGGCACATTCCGCGCGTGCGCATTCATCCGCGCAATCCCGATCTCGTTTACGCTGCCGTGCTCGGCCATCTGTTCGGACCGAATCAGGAGCGCGGCGTTTATCGCTCGAAAGACGGCGGCAAGACGTGGGAGCGCGTTCTGTTCGCCAATGAGAACGCGGGTGCAATCGATCTCACGCTCGATCCCACCAATCCGCGCATTCTCTACGCCTCCACCTGGCGCGTCCGTCGTACGCCGTACAGCCTCGAGAGCGGCGGTGAAGGCTCGGCGCTCTGGAAGTCGACCGACGGCGGCGACACCTGGACCAATCTCTCCGCGAACAAGGGCCTGCCCAAAGGACCGCTCGGCATCATCGGGGTCACGGTCTCGCGGACGAACGCACAGAACGTCTACGCCATCATCGAAGCGGAAGAAGGGGGCGTGTTCCGCTCGCGCGACGGCGGCGAAACGTGGACGAAGACGAACGACAGCCGCGAGCTCCGCCAGCGCGCCTGGTACTACACGCGGATCTACGCCGATCCGAAAGACGAAGACGCGCTGTACGTGCTGAACGTGAACTTTCACAAGTCGAAAGACGGCGGAAAAACCTTCAGACCGATCGATACGCCGCACGGCGACAACCACGATCTCTGGATCGATCCCAACGACCCGCTGCGGATGATCGAAGCGAACGACGGCGGCGCGAACGTCAGTACCGATGGCGGCGCGAGCTGGACGGCGCAGGACCAGCCGACCGCGCAGTTCTATCGCGTGACGACCGACAATTCCTTTCCGTACCGACTTCTCGGCGCGCAGCAGGACAACAGTGCCGTACGTATCCGCAGCCGTTCCATGGACCGCGGCATCGGCTTTCGCGACTGGGAAGAGACCGCGGGCGGCGAGAGCGGCCACATCGTCGCGAAGCCCGACAATCCGGAGATCGTGTTCGGCGGCTCGTATGGCGGCTATCTCACCATGCTCGACCATCGTACCGGCGCGCTGCGCGACCTCAATCCATGGCCCGACAATCCGATGGGGCATGGCGCGGAAGGGGCGTCCGAGCGTTTCCAGTGGAACTTCCCTCTGCTCTTTTCGCCGCACGATCCGAACACCCTTTACGCCGCGTCGCAGCACCTCTGGAAAACGACCGACGGCGGTGCGAGCTGGACGAAACTGAGCGGCGACCTGACCCGCAACGACAGGACGAAAATGGCCCCGTCGGGAGGGCCGATCACAAAGGACAACACCTCGGTCGAGTATTACGGAACGATTTTCGCGGTCGCCGAATCGCCGCATGAGCGCGGCGTCATCTGGACCGGCTCGGACGACGGCTTGATTCACGTGACGCGCGACGGCGGCACGACCTGGAAAAACGTCACGCCCGCCGCAATGCCGCAGTGGCTGATGATCAACAGCATCGACGTCAGCCCGTTCGACCGCGGCACCGTTTACGTCGCCGGCACGCTCTACAAGAGCGACGACTTTCGTCCCTATCTCTACAAGACCACCGATTACGGCGCCTCGTGGACGAAGATCGTGAACGGCATTGCCGGCGATCACTTCACGCGTGTCGTCCGTTCGGATCGCGGACGCAAAGGGCTGCTTTACGCCGGCACCGAGCGCGGTATGTACGTCTCGTTCGACGACGGCGGATCGTGGCAATCGCTGCAGCTCAATCTGCCCATCGTGCCGATCACCGATCTCGCCGTGCGCGACGAAGACGTCATCGCCGCCACGCAGGGCCGCGGCTTCTGGATTCTCGATGACGTCACGCCGCTGCAGCAGAGCGGCGCGGCGCGAGGGCGCATCGAGCTGTTCAAGCCGCGCGCGGCCTCGCGCACCGGCGGCGCCACTCCGGAGAAGACGCCGCAGGGAGAAGGGAAGAATCCGCCGCAGGGGGTGATCGTCAACTACTGGATCAGTTCGGACGTGAAGGCCGACACGCCGGTCAAGCTCGCGTTTCTCGCTGCAGACGGCACGCTGATCCGCGAGTTCAGCACGACCGAGAAAGACGATTCGAAAGAAAAGCTCGCGGCCTGGAAGCCGGGCCTCAATCGCTTCGCGTGGGACCTCCGCTACCCGGAGGCGAAGAAGTTCGAAGGAATGGTGCTGTGGGGTGGTGGCACGGCGGGGCCGCGCGTGCCGGCCGGAACGTACAACGTGCGATTGACCGTCGGCGATGAAACGCGCACCACCACGGCCGAGGTGAAACAGGATCCGCGCACCACCTCCACGCAGGGCGATCTTCAGGCGCAGTTCGAGTTCCTGCTCGCCGCGAATCGCAAGCTCACGGAAGTGCACACGCAGATCGAGCGCATCCGCGCGGTGCGCAAGCAGCTCGACGATCTGAAAAAGCGCGAGGAAAAAGGGGCGGTCTTCGACGCCGCGAAAGCGCTCGACGAAAAGATGACGAAGATCGAAGAGACGCTCTACCAGACGAAAAACCGCAGCCCGCAGGACCCGCTCAACTACCCGATCCGGCTCAACGACAAGCTCGCGTCGGTCGCCGGATCAGCGTCGTTCGGAGACTTTGCGCCGACCGCGCAGCATCGTGCCGTCGCGGCGCAGCTCATCGCTCAGATCGACGCGCAGCTCGCGCAATTGGGAACGATCTGGGAGAACGATCTGCCGGCATTGAATGCGCTGGTGAAAACGAGCGGCATTCCGGCCGTGAAGTAGCGCCGGCTCGGACCCGAAACGATGATTCGTACCGGCCTTTGCGGCTTCACGATCGGCGCTGCTGCCTACTTCGAGACGTACGACGTCCTCGAAGTGCAGCAGACGTTCTACGAACCGCCGTCGAAGCTGACGATGGATCGCTGGCGTGCGCAGGCGCCGGAGGGGTTCATCTTCACCATCAAAGCGTGGCAGCTCATCACGCACAAAGCGTCGAGCACCACGTACCGGCGGTTGAAATCCGACGTGAATCGCGAGGAAGTCGGCGCGTTTCAGCTGAACGCGACGACGATGCATGGCTGGAAAGTCACGCGCGACTGCGCGCGCCTGCTGCGCGCGAAAGCGATCCTGTTTCAGTGTCCGGCCAGCTTCAAGCCGCTGCCGGAGAACCTCGAGAACATGCGCCGTTTTTTCGGCGAGATCGGCCGCCTCGACGACGTCGACTATCTGTGGGAGCCGCGCGGCGCGTGGCCGGACGACGTCGTGCGTGACGTTTGCGCGGAACTGAACCTGGTGCATGCCGTCGATCCATTTGTCCGCCCGTCCGTCACGACTGGGCAACTATACTGGCGCCTTCACGGTATCGGCAGTCATTACACGAGCTACACGGACGAGCAGTTGCGGCAGCTCCGTGCGTGGCTGCCGCCCGATGCTGACGGCTACGTCATGTTCAACAACATTCCGCGCGTCGGCGATGCCGCGCGTTTCATTAAACTGTGACTCCGATGCCCTCGATCCTGGTTGTTGAAGACGAGTTGTTGACCCGTCGCACGCTGCAGGAGCTGTTGCAGCGTGAGGGACTGACTGTGACGACGACCGGCAGCGTGGCCGAGGCGATGGGCGAGGTGAACCGCAACCGCTACGACCTCGTGCTCCTCGACATCGTGCTTCCCGACGGCGACGGTCTCGCCGCCTGCAAACGCATTCGCGAGCGGCATCGGATGCCGATCGTCATCCTCAGCACGAAGCGGCAGCTCGAAGATCGCGTGGCGGGACTCGACACCGGCGCCGACGATTACATCGTCAAGCCGTTCGAGCCGCTGGAGATGGTCGCGCGCGTGAAGGCGCAACTGCGCCGCGCGCAGCAGCTCAGCAAAGAGGGGAGCGAAGCCGCGATCCAGACGGGCCGGCTCACGGTCGACTCCGCGCTGCAGGACGCGCTCATCGACGGGAAGCCGGCGGGGCTCACGCAGAAAGAATTTCAGCTCCTCCATCTGCTCGCCTCGCGTGCCGGCAAAGCGGTGAGCCGCGAGTTTCTGATCGAACAGTTGTGGGGAGACGACGAGCTCGCGTCCGACAAAAACGTGGCCGTCTACATCCGCCGCGTTCGCCAGAAGATCGAGCGGAATCCCGACGCGCCCGAGATCCTGCTGACGGTGCGCGGCTTCGGGTATCGGATTGGCCCGTGAACGTAACCTCGGCGTAATCTGTTCGAGCTACGCTGCACCATTGGATGGCCGCTTCCCCTCTCTTTCACGACGAACGCGCCCGCATCGAGGCACTCGAGCGCTACGCGATTCTCGACACGAGTCCGGAAGACGCGTTCGACGAACTGGCGCGCCTCGCATCGGCGATCTGCGGCACCCCGGTTGCGCTCATCAGCCTCGTCGATTCGACGCGGCAATGGTTCAAAGCGCGCGTCGGCATCGAGGTCACTGAAACGCCGCGAGCGATCTCGTTCTGCGCGCACGCCATCGAAGAAACCGACCTCTTCGTCGTTCCCGACGCCACCAAAGACGCGCGCTTCGCGCAGAACCCGCTGGTCGTAGGCGATCCGAAGATCCGCTTCTATGCGGGGGCTCAGCTCACCACGCCGGAGGGGCTCAATCTGGGAACGCTCTGCGTCATCGACGACAAGCCGCGCGTCATCGGCGACGAACAACGTGCCGCGCTCGTCGCAATCGCGCGGCAGGTCATCGTGCAGCTCGAGCTGCGGCGGCAGATCGCGGAGCGCATCGCCACGGAAGAGAAACTGCGCCGCAGCGAGGCGCAGTTGCAGCGCGTGCTCGACGGCAGTAACGACGGCTTCTGGGATTGGAACATCGCCACCGGCGAGGTGCAGTACAGCAAACGATTCGCCGAGCTTCTCGGATATGAGCTGAGCGAGCTCGAACCGCGCATCTCGACCATGGAAGCGATGATTCATCCCGACGACCGTTTCGCCGTGCGGCGCGAGCTCGCCCGGCAGCTCGACGGCGAATCCGACCAGTACGCCAGCGAGCATCGCATGCGGCGCAAAGACGGCAGTTGGATGTGGCTCTTCGCGCGCGGCAAAGTCGTCGAGCGCGACGAGCGAGGCCGCCCCGTGCGCATGGCCGGCATGCACACCGACATCACCGACACAAAGATCGCGCACGAAGCGCTCCGCCGCAGCGAAGCACGTACGCGCTCGATCATCGACAACGCCCTCGGCGGCATCATCACCGCGGACGCGAACGGCGTCATCGAGTCGGCAAATGCATCGGCCGCGCGGATGTTCGGCTATCACGCGCACGAACTGATCGGCCGCGACATCGGCGCCGTCATCACCGGCGAGGAAGAGCTCGCGCCGTTCATCGAGCGGTCGCTCGGCCGCATCGCCGACATCCTCGGCCATCGCCGCGACGGCAGCACGTTTCCGTGCGAGCTCTCGCTCTTCGAGTTCGACGGCGGCGACGAGCGGCGCCACATCGCCGCACACCTGCTCGACGTCTCCGAGCGGCATGAAGTCGACCGGATGAAAAAAGCCTTCGTCTCGACGGTAAGTCACGAGCTGCGTACGCCGCTCACGTCGATCCGCGGGTCGCTCGGCCTTCTCGCCTCCGGCGTAATGGGGGAGCTGACGCCCGACGCGCGGCAGCTCGTCGCCGTCGCGGAGCGCAACAGCGTCCGCCTCATCTCCCTCATCAACGCCATTCTCGACTTTGAAAAACTGGAGAGCGGGAAAGCGGAGATGGAGCTGCGGCCGGTGCCGCTGCAGCGCCTTCTCGAGCAGTCGCTGGAGGCCGTCAGCCCCACCGCCGCGCAGGAAGCGGTGCGCATCGAATGCGAGCGCACCGGCGCGATCGTCATGGCCGACGAGACGCGCGTGACGCAAGTGATGGTGCACCTGCTGACGAATGCCGTGAAGTATTCGCACAGCGGAGACGCCGTGACGATCCGCACGCGCCAGCTAGCCGGCCAGGTGGAAGTGCAGGTCGTCGATCGCGGCCGCGGGATTCCGTCGGGCAAGCAGAAGAAGATCTTCGACCGCTTTCATCAGCTCGACTCGAGCGACGCGCGTGCGAGCTCGGGGACGGGGCTCGGCCTCGCGATCTGCAAGCTCATCATCGAACAGCACCACGGCACCATCGGCGTCGACAGCGCGGAAGGGGAGGGGAGCACGTTCTGGTTCCGGATCGGTGACGGTGCGGGTACGCTGTCTGCCGACGGGTCGGCCACGCGCGGCACGCCAAGGTTGGCGCATGACAAAAGCACTGATCATCGATGACGAAGAAGATGTCCGGTACATCGTGCAGATGAGCCTCGGCCGTGTCGGGCAGATGACGGTCATCGAAGCGACCAACGGCGAAGAAGGAATCGCGCTCGCGAAACGGGAGCAGCCGGAGTTCATCCTGCTCGACATGATGATGCCCGGCATGGACGGCGTGACCGTCTTCCGCGCGTTGCGCGCCGCGCCCGAAACGGCGGCCATTCCGGTCGTCTTCCTCACCGCGAAAGCGATGGTCTCGGACGTTCAGCGGCTGATGGCGCTCGGCGCGAAAGGCGTGGTCGTCAAACCGTTCGATCCGCTGACGCTCGCGGCCGACATCAACGCGATGCTGGCGGCGTGAACGACCTGCGCGAGGTCTATCGCGAAAATTCGCGCGCCCGCCTCGCTGCCATGCGTGCCGCGTTCGACGCGCTGCCCGACGACGCCGCGCTGCAGGAACTGCGGCGGCACTTTCACGCCTTCTCCGGCATGGGCGGCACGTACGGCTTTCCGCGCGTCTCGGAGCTCGGCGACGAAGGCGAAGTGCTGCTGCGATCGGCGCACGAGGCGTCGCTCGCGCGCTGCCGCGAGCTGATGGACGAGATCGCGCGCGAATTGTGCTAAAACGCGCCGGCCATGTGGAACGCCCGCCGAATCCTGAAAGAGCTCGCCGACGCAGATCGCCGGCGCGCCATCCTGACGCACTTCTGGAAGCACGCCGAAACGCATCACCGCCTCGCCGTGCAGACGCACCTCGCGAAAGCGATGAACTTCCGCGAGGAAACGATCCGCAAAATGCCGCCCGAGAAGAAAGCCGATCTTCTCGCCTCGCGCATGGGCGTCCCGGAGTTCGAGCAGTTCCTCGAGATGGCGCTGATGCATTACCACACCATCGAAAAAGCCACGATGATGGCCGCCTTCCTCGATCGCTGGAACGTCCCGCACGAAAACGGCTCGATCGAAACCGACGACTACACCCCGCCGACCGCCGACCAGGTCCGCGCCGCGGTCAAAGAGCTCGAAGGGGAGTACGACCGCAACGACATCCGCATCTACCTCGCCACCGCCGGACTGCTGATGGCGGGCGAATGGCGCGAGGGAACGTGGCCGGTGGCAGAAGAGATGGCGTAGCGCCCGCCTGAATGACACACGCGTT
>DASVUA010000278.1:0-2682 GCA_036387295.1 Thermoanaerobaculia bacterium
AATGCTCGGCGGGCTAAGAGCCCGCCGCTCCACCAAACGAGTGTCTGCCGTTTATTCGCCGAGGGCCGCGTACTTCACGATGCGGAACCTGGCGCCTTGGGCTTCGCGGATGCGGGCGGCGAGTTTTTCGTGGACGTCGCCCCAGGTGGTCCATTTGTCGAAGAACGCCGCGGTGGCCGCTTTATCGCCGTTGTGCTGCAGGCGCAGCACTTCGGTGAGCAACGAATTCACGGCCTCGGCATAGCGGCTGTAATCGATCGTCAGGCGGCCCGTTTTCGCATCCGGCTTGATCAGCCCTTTGTCGGCGAACCAGTTGAACTGGATCAGCTGCATGGTCTGGTACGGCTGATCGCGCCGCGGCTTCACGTTCTGCAGCGTGCGGCGGATGCCGCTCGCCTGGATCGCGCGCAACGACGCGTGGTTCATCCGGTTCAGCGCGAACAGCGAGACGAGATCGGACTTCATCTCTTCCACCGAATCGGCGTAATCCTCGAGCGCGATGTCGAGCGTGCGGCCCTGCTTGTCGCGATCCGGCCCGAGGTAATGCCCGATCTCGTGCCACAGCGTGCGCTGAAAATTGCCTTCGTCCGCGAGGTCCTGCGCGTGCGCATCGACTGTCGCGGTGCGCCAGACGCGCAGATCGGACGCGAAGAGCGTCGGGTTCTTCATGATGTTCTCGCGCAGCATGATCGTGCGGCCGTAACGGCGCGAGAACAGGGGATCGTTCGGCAGGATCGTCGCGGTGTTGGTGCCGCGCGCCTGACCGAAATCGGCGATGACCTGATAGACGCCGACCGGGATGTCTTCGCGGACGCGCTTGTGGTTGTCGTACGGGAGCGCGTCTTCGATCGCCTGCAGTCCGCCGAGCGCGCGGCGCAGCTCGGTCGTCGCCTTTTCGTTCAGCAGCATGATGCTCATGCTGTGGAATGCCTTCACGCCGTACAGCGCGTCGTCATACGTTTCGTAGGCGCCGATCTGCGCGTTGAGACGCTTGAAGCGGCCGGTGACCCACGACGCGTCGCCGCTCTCGTAATCGTTCGAGACGAGGTCGCGCGCGCGGTTGCGCAGGTAGCGCGCGAACTCGTCGTCGCTCGACTGGATGTTGGTCGCGGCGCGCATGAGGAGGTTGTACGCGCGGAAGAGGTCGTCCGGATACGCGACCGGATACGGCACCGCGTAAAACGCGTTCGGGTCAGGCGTAGCCTGCAGCGCGCGCAGCCGCTCGAGCAGCCCCGGGTTGAGGATGCGGATGATGTGAAACGCGTTGATACTGCTGATGTCGGTGCCGATGTTGGTTTTGGTGGCGCGGCGGACGACGGTGCGCTCGCCGAGGATCTCGTCGCGCAGCGCGGGGTTCGCGGCGAGGAATGCGTCGATCTCTTCGCGCGTGGCGTCCTGCGGGTAAACGTTGCGCGCCGGCGTCTGCGGCGAGACCGGGAGGAACGCTTCCCGTTTGTTGTCGAGCGTGGAAGCGATCGGGCCGTTGTTGAGGCGATACAGGTCGAGCAGGTTCTGCGTCCGCTTCGGCTGCCCGAGGCTGACGTCGAGCACGCGGAGTTTATCGAGCGCCGGCCGCGCCTCGGCGTGCCGCGTCGTTTCGTACAGGCGCTGCATGATGGCGCCCACTTCGTACAGATCCTTGAGCGCCGTCTGCTCCTGCGGAGTCAGCTTCGACAGATCGGGATCGAGGCGAATCGTCTCGGTCTTGTCGAGGATCTCCTGCGACTGCGCTTCCGTCCAGTAGCCGGCCGGCACTTCCGGTTGCTGCGCTGACGCCGTCGCTCCGGTCAGGGTCACGGCGAGTGTCCATGAAAGAATCGTTCTCATGGGCGGGAAAACTATCATCTGCCCTCGTTCATTGCGACGCGCGTGGGACGCGCGGAAGGGCGCTGCCGGATCGCGGCGGAACCGCGACACCGACTAGACTGCGCGCGCTCATGTGTCTGATCGCCATCGCTCACCGCGCAAACGCGCGTTTTCCGCTCGTCATCGCTGCGAACCGCGACGAGGATTACGACCGGCCGACGCACGACGCGCACTTCTGGAGCGACGCCCCGGAGGTGCTTGGCGGACGCGACGCGGTGGCCAATGGGTCGTGGCTCGCCATCGCCCGCAATGGCCGTTTTGCAGCGGTGACGAACCTGCGCGGCGCCGAGCGGCAGTCGCGCTCGCGTGGCGCGCTGGTGCGCGACTTCGTCATGGGGGAGGCGGAGCCGAACGAGTACGCGAACGTTGTCGCCGCCCGGTCGGCTGAATACGCCGGCTTTCACCTCTTCGCAGGCATCGCAGGCGGCGATGTGGTTTACGTGACGCCGGAAACGCGTCATCCGGTCGAGCCGGGCATTCACGCGGTCAGCAACGCTCCGGCCGGCGAGGTGTGGCCGAAAGTCGGGCTCGCCAGGGATGAGATGAATGTCGCGCTGCGCATGGACGACGCCGAGTCGATGGTGCTCGTCCTGATGCAGTTCCTCGGATTGCCGCGCGGCACCGGCAGCGTAGAAAGCGAAGTCTTCATCGCCGGCGACCGCTACGGCACGCGCGCCTCGACGGTGATCGTGATGACGGAAAACGCGATCCTCTTCGGCGAGCAGAGCTTCACACGAGGCGGCATCCCCTACAGCAAAAACCGCCTCTTCCGCATCGAGCTCACGCCTTTGTCTTTTTAGTGGAGCGGCGGGCTTC
>DASVUA010000279.1:0-5192 GCA_036387295.1 Thermoanaerobaculia bacterium
GGAACCTGTACTCGTGCGCGCCGAGCCGCGCGGGGACGACGTCCGCGCCGAGGCGCGTGGTCCCGACGTTCGCCGGCTCCATCAGCTTCAGCATGACGGCGGTGGCGACCGGACCGGCGCGCAGCTCGTCGATGCCGCGGATCAATGCGACCGCCTCTACGGCCGGCACGATTCGCACGAGCTT
Source organism: Thermoanaerobaculia bacterium (assembly GCA_036387295.1). GTDB lineage: Bacteria > Acidobacteriota > Thermoanaerobaculia > Gp7-AA8 > Gp7-AA8 > QHVT01. The sequence goes on from DASVUA010000279.1 coordinate 185, forward strand.
CCCGGTCGATTCGCCCGGCCCATCGCTCAACGGATCGACTTCCGAGACGATCGACGCCGTGACGCGCCGGAGCGACGCTCCACGCTCTTCGAGCACCAGCGCGAACCACTCGCCGCGCGCCTCGAAGCTCACTTCGTTGCCGTGAAACGAGCCCGTTTCCATCAGCGCGACGCTCCCCGCGCCGCCGCGCGCGTTCGCGCCGACGAGCAGAAGCACGAGCGCAGCAGCAATGGTCAGACGTGCCATGTTCATCATCGAGCATACGCCCGCGCGCGTGCGATCCACTCGAACATCAGCGGACTCGAAACCCACTGCACGTCATCGCGCTGCTTCGCCTCTTCGAGTGCGCCGTCCAGCCGCGCGATCTCTTCGGCCGTCGCGAGCGCATGCTGCTCGATCGCAGGCCGCAGCGACTGCAGGGCGACACGCGGGATCTCGAACCCGACTTCGGCTGGATAGTGAACCGCATACGCGCGATGACTCTCGATCGTGAAGCCGGCGCGTTCGAGGTAATGGCGTCCGTTCCGCGCAAAGCCGGTCGACGCACCGCGAGCTCGCGCCGCGCCGATCACGAGCTCCCACACACGCGTCATCGCCGGGAGCGGCGGCTCCGACGCCGGTGCGTGCATCGGCAGATCGGAGGCTTCATGTGCCACGAACACGCCGCCCGGGCGCAAGAGCCGCGCGGCATTGGTGAGCGTCGCCGCAGGATCGGCCTGATGCAGCAGCATGAGCCGCGAATAGACGAGATCCGCGCCGTCGACGCCGAGCTCCGTCGGCGTGACGCGATTCACGTCCGCTTCGATGAAACTGATTTGCGGGAAGCGGCCGGCGAGCAGCGCACGCGCACGCGCCAGCGCCGCGGCACTCGCGTCGACGCCGATCACGCGGCCATCGTCACCCACGACGTTCGCCAGCGCCGCCAGCGCGCCGAGCGGCCCGCATCCGAGATCGATCGCGGTTGCGCCGGCGGCAACACGTGCGCGGCGGCAGGCGTCGGCGACGCGGTCTTCCTCGTGCGACGCGAGCTGCATGAGACGGCGGTGCTCGGCGTCGGTCGCGCCGAGGGAGTAATGAGACAGAGCGCTGTCAGACATCGACGTGCATTGTGCAACGCCGGCGATTCGCGCTCATCGCTCCGCCGTCCACCACCTCGCGAGCGGCGGCGGATTGGACGGAACGACGAATTGGCCGATCTTCGGAAGCGCGATCGCGACACCTGAGCGCTGCGCGGCCGCCACAGCGCGATCGGCCGGATCGCTCCATGAGTGATAGGCCAGATTGAACGTCGCCCAATGCACCGGCAGCATCAACCGCGCACGGACGTCGGCGGCTGTTTGCACCGCCTCTTCCGGCGACATGTGAATCGTCTGCCACGAAACGTCCGACGCGCCGATCTTGATGAGCGCGAGATCGAACGGACCGTGCGCCGCACCAATGCGCCGGAAGGCCGCCGTATAGCCGGTGTCGCCGCTGAAGAAAACGCGATGCGTGGCCCCGGCAATTACCCACGAGCTCCAGAGCGTCTCGTTGCCATAGCGAGGATTGCGTCCGCTGTAATGCCGCGCCGGCGTCGCGGTGAATCGGATGCCGCGCAATGAGGCCGACTCGTTCCAATCGAGCTCGTGAATCTGCGCCGCTGGGATCTGCCACCGCTCGAGGTGCGCGCCGATTCCGAGCGGCACGAAGAAATGCGTCCCGCGGGACGCGAGCAGCTCCACCGTCGGCATGTCGAGATGGTCATAGTGATCGTGCGAGATCACCACCGCGTCGACGTGCGGCAACTCGTGCAGCGCAATGGGCGCGGGATGAAACCGCTTCGGTCCCACCAGCGTGGAAGGAGAACAGCGCTCGCTCCAGATCGGATCGGTGACCACGAGTGCGCCGTCGATTTCCAGCAGCACCGTAGACCAGCCGATCCACGTCGCCCGCAGCCCTGCCGCGGGGCGTTTCGTGTAATCGCCCGCACTGCGCCGTTCGACCGGCACAGGTGCGAGCGGCGTCCGTTGTTCGTTGCCGAAGAACTGGCGCCGCAGCAATTCGACGTTCGACGTGTCGTTCAGAAGACGCGACGGTTCTTCATTCCTGAACTTCGTGCCGGCGAAATTCGGAGACCGCTTCACACGTGCGAGCCTCTGCTCGTCGAGGCGCCCTCCGAGCGAGCGGAGCCACTCGGTCGAACGGAGGAGCACGAGGAGCGCAATGATGATTGTGACCAGCAGCAGCAGCGCGATGCGTTTGAAGAGGCGCATGACGTCAGGCCCGATTCGCCGGCGATGATCTCGTCCGTCAGCCCCGCCGCGCCGCTTCGATTGTGGCGACGTCGATTTTGCCCATCGTCATCATCGCTTCGAATGCACGCGCGGCCTCTGCGCCGCCGGCGGCCAGCGCATCCGTCAGCACGCGCGGCGTGATCTGCCAGTTGAGCCCCCAGCGATCGCGGCACCAGCCGCATTGGCTCTCCTGCCCGCCATTGCTGACGATCGCATCCCAGTAGCGATCCGTCTCTTCCTGATCGTCGGTCGCGATCTGAAACGAAAACGCCTCCGTCTGCTTGAACGCAGGCCCGCCATTGAGCCCCAGACATGGAATGCCACACACGGTGAACTCCACTGTCAGCACATCCCCCTTCTTCCCGCCCGGAAAATCGCCCGGAGCCTCATGGACGGCGGTCACCGCACTATCGGGAAACGTTGCGGCATAGAACCGTGCCGCCTCCAGCGCGTCTTTGTCGAACCAGAGACAGATGGTGTTCTTGGGTGTCATGGTTGTCTTCGCTCCCTCGCCAACGTTGGCGACGAATCATACGCGTCGAGTTGCGAGTGCTCGTTGTTCTTGTCGCAAGCCGGCGTTCCGTCGAGCCCGCCGTCGCGTTCCGCGTGGCATGTCGACCGCAGTTGAGCCTCTGCACGAATGACCGTCGCCGACACTCTCGAACGGACGCTCCTCGCCACGAGCGGCGGCTCGGTCGCGGAGACGCTGCGCGATGGCTTGCGCCTGATTCGTCTTTACCTCGGCATGTCGGTGGCTTTCGTCGCGGAGTTTCGCGAGGGAGAGCGGCACTTTCGCTATGTCGATACTGACGACAGCGCGGCACCGATCCAGGAAGGCGACTCCACGCCCCTCAGCGGCACGTATTGTCAGGCCATCGTCGAAGGGCGGATTCCGCAACTGATGCGCGATGGCGAGAACCTGCCGCTGCTCGAAGAGCTCGGCGTGACCGAGGAGATGCAGGTGCGCGCGGCGATCACCGTGCCGATCCGGCTCAGCGACGGCACGCTCTACGGCACGCTCTGCTGCGCCAGCTCGACGCCCGACGAGTCGCTGCGCGAGCGCGACGTCGGTCTGATGCAGGTCTTTGCGGGTTTCGCCGCACAGCAGCTCGAGCGCGACCTCGGCGCGCGGCGCGAAGCGGATCAAAAGGCGGCACGCATCCAGGAGATCCTCGACGAAAGCCAGTTCCACATCGTCTTCCAGCCGATCGTCGAAATCGCGAGCGGCCGAGTCACCGGTTACGAGGCGCTGACGCGCTTTGCCGCCGACCCGCCGCGGACGCCGGACGTCTGGTTCACCGAAGCGGCCGAGAGCGGGCTCGGCGAAGAGCTGGAGCTCACCACCATCCGCGCCGCGCTCGCGCAACTCGATGCGATCGCACCGGAAGCGTATCTGTCGATCAACGTCTCCCCTTCCACCGTGAGTAGCGGCGCGATCGAGCGCGCACTCGCCGGCGCGCCGCTGCCCCGCCTTCTTCTCGAGGTGACCGAGCACGACGCGATCGACGATTACGCGGCGTTTCGCGGCGCGCTCGCTCCGTTGCGGGCACGCGGCCTGCGGCTCGCCGTCGATGACGCCGGAGCCGGATACGCCAGTTTCCGCCACATCCTCAGCGTCGCCCCCGACGTGATCAAGCTCGACACCTCGCTCACGCGCGACGTCGACCGCGACCCCTCGCGTCGCGCGCTCGCCGCGGCTCTGATCGGGTTCGCCCGAGAGACCGGAAGTCAGGTCGTGGCCGAGGGAGTCGAGACCGCCGCCGAGCTCGAGACGCTTCGCGACCTCGGCGCGACGAACGCTCAGGGCTACTTTCTCGGCCGGCCGCTGCCGCTGCCGCAGCGCTAAGCGGCCTGAGAGCGGCGAGCATCGGCGGCGAGGCGATGCGAAGAGCGTTACCGCGCCCGCCGCGGAAACCGACTACAATGCTTGCCGGTCTGATTCGCTATCCGCTTCAACGTCTCGCAGCGCGTGTCACGCGTGTGCGAACGCACTGCCTCCCGGAGTCTCGCTCATGAGAAAAGTAGTCGCCGCTGTCCTCGTCGGTCTTTCTGTCTGGTTTCCCATCGCCCCCGTTGCGCAGGCTGGTTTCAGCGGCAAGGACCTCATCCTTCCCGCGGTGGGGCGCGTAGAAGGGTTTGGCGGCAGCAACTTCTACACGACGGTCTGGGTCACGAATCCCTCGACCACCGAAGCGGTCGGATACGAGATGGCGCTGCTCGAGAGCGGCCACGCGAACCCGGCTCCAGTGACCGTCACCGACACGCTGGCACCGGGAGCGACGCGGGCGTACGAGAACGCGGCGGAGACGCTGTTCAACTTTCGGGGCGTCGGTGGGCTGCGCGTTCGTTCGACCGGACGGCTGCTCGTCTCGTCGCGCATCTACAACCAGAATGCCGCCGACGGCGTGTCGCACTCGCAGGGGCTCTACAGCGCCGCCGTGCCGGCCGAGTTCGGCATCACGACCGGCCAGAGCGGAGTGCTGCAGGGTGTGCGGCAGTCGGTGGACTTTCGCTACAACGTGATGATCGTCGAGTCGACCGGCCAGCAGCTCGGCCTCGACCTGGCCGTCGTCAACTCCGCCGGCACGACGCTCGGCACGCGCAGCCTGAGCCTGTCGGCGTACGAGCATCAGATGATCAACGTGGCCGCAATCTACAGCGGCAGCATCGATGATGCGGTGCTGCACGTGACGGCGACGCGCGGCGATGGACGGGCGATCGTGCTCGGCTCACAG
>DASVUA010000280.1:0-4667 GCA_036387295.1 Thermoanaerobaculia bacterium
CGGCGGGCTTTAGCCCGCCGAGCATAAACCGGCGGGCTGAAGCCCGCCGCTCCACTGAACACGCGTGCGTCTCGATGAACGCGCAACGGGCAACGCGAACGCGCGACCGCAAACAAAAACCCTACCCCCGCACCTGCATCATCTGCGCGGCGATGCTGATCGCGATTTCCTGCGGGTGATTCGAGCCGAGCTCGAGGCCGACGGGGCAGAAGAATGCGCGCGTCGCTTCCTGAGGGAGGCCGGCGTCGAGCACGTCCTGTCGCAGCCGCTTGGCTTTTGCGTTACTGCCGATGACGCCGAGGTAGGGGAAGGTGCGGGTGCGGAGGATCTCGATGAGAATCGGCTTGTCGGTGGTGTGACCCATCGTCATCAGCAGAACGAACGATCCTTCCGGAATCTGTGCGACGTGCGACGGCATGTCGGGCGCGTGCACTTTCGTCAGCTTCGTCGAGTTGGGTAAACGTGCGAGCCACTCTTCGCGCGGATCGAGGCAGGTGATGCGGCAATCGAGTTTCGTCAGCGTGTCGATGAGCGCATTCGCGCAATGACCCGCGCCGAACACGACCACATTCCAGCGCGTCACGTTGAACGCTTCAAAGTAGACGCGCACGATACCGCCGCACGTCATGCCGATGTCTTTCTCGAGACTCCATTGATAGAAGCGCGTTTTCGGCGCCGTCGCCTCGGTGAGCAACGCCTGCGCTTCGGCGATCGCCCGCACTTCGACCTTGCCGCCGCCGACCGTTCCATGCACGCGGCCCGCGGCGGTGACGAGCATCTTCGCGCCGCGATCCTGCGGCGTCGAGCCGAGAGTGTCGACGACGGTGACGGCGACGAACGGTGTGCCTTTCTCCAGCAGCTCGGTTTGCGCTTCGAAGAAGGTCATCGGACGGACGAGTTTATTCAGTTTGAAGTGCGGTAGCGACAGCTACCGCTTTCCACCCGCGACACACGCGCGAGCAACGCGGCGAGTGGCGCCGCCGCACTCCAAACTGAATAAACTGCGTCGAATGCGCATCACTTCGCGACGAGTTCTCCTGCCGGACGGCATCCGGCCGGCCACGATCACGATCGACGGCACGACCATCGCGGCCATCGAATCCAGCGGCGCGGCGGACGTCGACTACGGCGATCTCGTCATCATGCCGGGCCTCGTCGATTCGCACGTGCACGTCAACGAGCCGGGCCGGACGGAATGGGAAGGCTTTGCGACGGCGACCGACGCCGCGATCGCGGGCGGCATCACGACCATCGTCGACATGCCGCTCAACTCATTGCCGCCGACCACCACGCTCGCGGCACTGGAAACGAAACAGCGCGTCGCGAAAGGGGCGACGAACATCGAGCTGTGGGGCGGCGTCATCCCCGGCAACACACGCGAATTGCGGCCGATGCTCGAAGCGGGGGCGCGCGGCTTCAAATGCTTTCTCGTCCACTCGGGCGTCGACGAGTTTCCGAACGTCAGCGAGCGGGAGCTGTACGAAGCGGCGCGTGAGCTCGCGCCGACCGGCGCGCCGCTCCTCGTGCATGCCGAGCTCGGCGAACATCTGCAGGAAACGGACGGCGATCCTGCCGAGTACGCGACGTATCTGCAGTCGCGGCCGAATGCGGCCGAGGACGCGGCCATCGAGCTGCTGTTGCGCGTCTGCCGCGAGACCGGCGCGCGCATGCATGTGGTGCATCTCTCGTCGGCGAGCGCGCTGGAGATCATCAAACGCAAAGGCGATCTGCCGCTGACCGTCGAGACCACGCCGCACTATCTGCAGTTTGCGTCGGAGTCTGTCCCGCGCGGGCGGACCGAGTTCAAATGCGCGCCGCCGATCCGCGAGGCGGCCAATCGCGAAGCGCTCTGGAACGGCTTGCGCGGCGGCCTGATCGATCTCGTGGTCAGCGATCACTCCCCCTGCACGCCCGAGTTGAAGAAAGGCGATTTCGCCGCGGCATGGGGCGGCATCGCGTCGCTGCAATTCGTGCTGCCGATCGTCTGGACGAACGCGAGCACACGCGGCTTCGAGCTGCAGCACATCGCGCAGTGGTGCAGCAACGCGCCGGCGCAGCTCGCGCGCCTCGAGCGCAAAGGGGCGATCGCGATCGGCAACGATGCAGACCTCACGATCTGGTCTCCCGAAGAGACGTTCATCGTCACGCCCGAGCTCATCCGGCACCGCCACAAAGTGACGCCCTACCTCGGCCACGAACTGCGCGGAGTGGTGAAGGAGACGTGGGTGAGAGGGGCGAGTGTGTGAAACGGTTGTCGGTGGTCAGTCGTCAGTTGTCTGCACGGCATTGCTGCACAGACAACTGACAACCGACAACTGACAACCGCGAAGCGCGACAATCGCGAAGCGAACAACGTACAGTTACGCCCGTGTCCGACTTTCGCACGTTTCTCGATCTCGCGTCCGAGCGCCTCGGCGGCAGCGTGCTGTACGCCAACGACGACTACTTTGCAGAAAAAGAAAATCTCCTGAAGCCCGCCAACGCGGTGTGGAAGGAGCACGAGTACACCGATCGCGGCAAGTGGATGGATGGCTGGGAAAGCCGCCGCAAGCGCGTGCCGGGCTACGACTTTGCCATCGTTCGCCTCGGGCTGCGGGGCATGGTGCGCGGCGTGGTGGTCGATACCGCGTTCTTCCGCGGCAACTATCCGGAGTCGTGCTCGATCGAAGGGACGTCGATGCGTGTCGACGCGCCGGTCGATGCGCTGCTCGAAGCGAACTGGCGCGAGATCCTGCCGCGCTCGCCGCTGGAGGGGAACAGCGAGAACGTCTTCGAGGTCGCGGCCGATTACGCCTTGACGCACCTCCGCTTCAACATCTTTCCGGACGGCGGCGTGGCGCGGTTGCGCGTGCATGGGGAAGTCGTTCCGGAATGGCGGCTCGTCGGCGGGCTCGGGAACGAAGTCGATCTCGCTGCCGCGGAGAACGGCGCGGATGTGCTCAATTGCAGCGACATGTTCTTCGGGCCGAAACACAACCTCATCATGCCGGGGCGCGCGCACAACATGAGCGACGGGTGGGAAACGCGCCGCCGCCGCGGCCCGGGGCACGATTGGGTGATCGTGAAGCTGGCGACCGAAGGGCGTGTGCGGCGCGTGGAGCTCGACACGAACTGGTTCAAAGGAAACTATCCGGACACCGCTTCGATCGAAGGCTCGCGCGACGGCGAAACGTGGACCGAACTGCTGCCGCGCACCAAACTGCAGGCGCACACGCGCCACTTCTTCATCGACGAACTGGTGAGCGACGGACCCTTCACGTACCTGCGCCTGAACGTGTATCCCGACGGCGGCGTGAGCCGCATGCGCGTCTGGGGCGTGGCGACCGATGAGGGGCGGCGCGAGGCGATCGTGCGGCGCGTGAACACGCTCTTCGACGCGGCCGAGCTGCGCCGCGTCTGCGGGTCGTCGCGCTGGAGCGAGGCGATGATGAACGCGCGGCCGTTCGCGTCCTGGGATGCGCTGCTCGCCGCTTCGAATGAGATCTGGAGCTCGCTCGAAGCGAACGACTGGCTCGAAGCGTTCGCCGCGCATCCACGCATCGGAGAGAGGAAGCCCGGCTGGACGGCGCAGGAACAGAGCGGCACGCGCGGCGCGGCCGGCGAAACGATGCGTGCGATCGCAGACGGCAATCGCGCGTACGAAGAAAAGTTCGGCTTCATCTATCTCGTCTGCGCGACCGGACGGAGCGCGGACGAAATGCTGGCGAATCTCACCGAGCGCCTGACTCACGAGCGCGATGCGGAGCTGCGCATCGCGGCGGGAGAGCAAGCAAAGATCATCGCGTTACGACTGGAAAAGCTGGTGCTCTGATGGCCGGAATCACAACGCACGTACTCGACACCGCGCAAGGCCGCCCCGCGGCCGGCGTGGCGGTGACGTTGTCCCGCGGGGACGAAACGCTGTTCGCAGGAACGACCGATGCGGATGGCCGCGCGCGCGCACTCGAACCGGAACGCGTGCAGCCGGGCGTCTATCGCATCGTCTTCGATACCGGCGCCTACAATCCGCGGGGATTTTTCCCGAGCGTGTCGATCGTCTTCACGATCGAAGACGTCGCGCAGCACTACCACGTGCCCCTGCTTCTCTCGCCATTCGGCTACTCCACGTATCGAGGCTCCTGATGCGACGTTTTCTGCTGATCCTTCTCGGCCTCCTCGTCGTCGCGTTCGTGGCGATTCAATTCGTCCGTCCCGAGCGGACGAATCCGCCCACCAATGCGGCCGACGTTCTGCGCGCGCCGCGCAACGTGCAGCCGATCCTGAAACGCGCCTGCTACGACTGCCACTCGAACGAAACGCACTGGCCCTGGTACAGCAACATCGCACCGATGTCGTGGGCGCTCGTGCACGACGTCGAAGAAGGGCGCGCCGAGATGTCGTTCTCGGAATGGAACAGCTACAACGCCGACCAGCGCGACCACCTGCTCGAAGAAATCTGCGAACAGGTCGAGCGCGGCGAAATGCCGCTCAAGCCGTACACGCTCCTGCACCCGAGCGCAAAACTGACGATCGAAGACAAACGCGCCCTCTGCGTCTGGACCGACTCGCTGCTCCCCCCACACCGCCGCGGGCGGGGGCGAGGGCGAGGGCATCGATAAGAAGCGCGAACCTGCGTACTTGTGGAGCGGCGGGCTCTTAGCCCGCCGAGCAGCAAAGAGAACGTCGGC
>DASVUA010000281.1:0-2035 GCA_036387295.1 Thermoanaerobaculia bacterium
CGACGGTCACCAAACGGCCGGCGGGCTGAGAGCCCGCCGCTCCACAGGTCCGACGCCGTCCTTCGGCGGCTCAGGATGACATGGCTGCCAGGGAAGTGGGGGGCTCGACTAGACGTTCCGCCGATCGCGCCCGTACTACCCTGCAATGTCCGCGGAACTCCGCCTCATGATGCCGACTCCACAAGTCGAACCCGACGATCGCGAACTGGTCCAGACGATTCGGACCGGCGGCGCGGATGCGTTCGAGACGCTCGTCCGGCGCAAGACTTCGAAGGTGTACGCGCTCTGCTACCGCATCATCGGAAACGCCGAGGACGCAAAGGACATCTCGCAGCTCGTCTTCCTCAAGCTCTGGGAAAACCTCGGGAAATACGATCCGAGCTACGCATTCGATACCTGGCTGTACCGGATGGTGACGAACGTCGCGATCGACTTCATGCGCAACAAGCAGTCGCGCGACAACGCGGTCAACTCGAATCTCCGGCTGGTCAAGACGTCGGCCGATCCGGAGCAGAGCGTCGTCGTCCAGCGGAAGGAAATCGAGAACGTCTTCAACGAGATCTCGAACGTCCTCTCGCCGAAACAGAAGACGATCTTCGTCATGAATCAGATGGAAGACCTGCCGTCCGCCCAGATCGCGAAGGTCCTCGGCTGCCGCGAGTCGACCGTCCGCAATCACCTGTTCAACGCGCGGAAGCTGATGCAGGAGCAACTGCAGAAGCGCTATCCCGAATACGCCCAACTCTGGAGGGAGCGATGATTTCCTGCGATTCCTTCCGTACCCGCTTCACCGCCGGAACCGACGACGCCGTCGTGCTCGCGCATCTCCGCGCGTGCGACCGCTGCCTCGACATGGCGGCGCACAGCGATCCTGACGTGATGTTCCGCGCGCTCGGCTTCTCGGCGGACGAAGAGCTCGTGCCGCCGGGCGGCGTCGACGCGTTCGTGAACGACGTCATGCAGCAGGTGCGCGTGCGCGGTGCCGAAACCGCCGTCGACTCCTCGCGCAACGTCGTGAGCTGGCCGCGCAGGCTCGCGGTGGCGGCGACACTCATCGCCGGAATCACGGGCGCGATGTTGTACGACCGCGGCGCCTCGCACCACCCGGCAGCCGTGTCACCGGTGCCGAGCGCGAGGAGCATTTCGCCCGTGACGCCGAAAATGCTCACGACGAAACCGATCGTCGAAACGTATGAATCAGAGAATGCAACGATCGTCGAAGTCCCGACCGATGATGCGGGAGACGATGTGAAGATCGTCATGATCTTCGACGAGAATCTTCCGGCGGACTTATGAAGCGAATTTTGATGTCCCTGATGGCTTTGCTGCTCGTGTCGACGTCCGCGTTTGCGGAGCCGGATGCGGCCGACGTCGGCAAGAGCCTGACGGTGCGGACGTTCCAGTTCAAGCACAAGCAGGCCGATCGCGCTGCCGCGGTGATCAAGCCGCTGATGAGCGCGGAAGGATCGATGTCGATCCAGCCGACGGCGAATGCGCTCGTCGTTACCGAGCTCCCTGAAAACCTGAAGAAGATCGCCGCCGCGATCGCGCAGTTCGATGCGCCCGCGCAGACGCTGCAGCTCTCGATCCGACTCGTTTCCGCCGGCCGCGGCACTGCCGACGAAGCGCATGTCGATCCGGTGCTGAGCGACGTCCAGTCGAAGCTCGCGCTGCTCCGCTACAACGTGCTCGAGAGCATCGGCGCGGCGAAGGTGTCGGGCAAGGAAGGGGAGCCGGGCCTGGTCGACCTCAATGGGTACCGCGCCGACTTCAAATTCGGCGAATACGACCCGGCCAGCGATTCCGTGAAGCTCGGCGAGTTCCGTCTGGCGAAGCTCGACGGCGATCAGCTCGCACCGATGCTCAGAACCACCCTCAATCTGAAGATCGGCCAGACCGTCATCATCGGCGCGACGAGAGATCCGAACAGTTCGCGCGCGCTGATGATCGTCGTGACCGCGCAGCGTTGATCGTTTGAATTGAACCCCAGCGCTTCGGAGACGCCGAAGCGTTCGTGACCCCGGCAGTTCCCGCT
>DASVUA010000282.1:0-1645 GCA_036387295.1 Thermoanaerobaculia bacterium
GTCAACGTCGCTGACGACGAGACGGAAACGGTCGTTCGGTTCGCCGCCAGCGAGGCCGTCGACGAGATCGACGCTGTAGTCGAAGTGGTACCACGTCCCCCACTCCAGCGTCGCGACGAGCGTGGCGTTGTAGCCGAGGGAGTCGAGGCCGCGGAGATAGACCCGAGGCACGCCGGCAGCGGTGTTGGTGGAGTTGAGGATACGGACGACGGCGTAGCGGTTCGCGAGGTCTCCCGACGCGTTCCCCTTGCTGCTCGGGTCGAGCTCGGCGAAGCGGCCGTCGCTGATGGGCGAGATCGGAGGCGTGTCAGGCGTGCGGTACCAGAGCGACGCTTCGAAACGCGTCTGCGGCATCGGCACCACCACGCCGCCCGCGGTGCTGCCGGTTTCGCCCGCGGCAGGGCTGATGGTGTGGGAGTAGAGGTTGTTCGCCACGCCAAGGTTCCCGATCTTCACCGACTGAATCGCCAGTGACTGCAATCCGAGAAAGCCGGGAGTCCCTGCCGGAGCGGCGACGATCTGACCGCCGGTCGGGCTGTTGTCGCCGTGGCCCCATTCATCCTGACCGTTGACGTCCCCTGTGGCAAAGTCCTCGAACCCGGTCGAATACACCGCCTGCGCACGCAGCATCGGTGCGAGGCAGAGGACGAGGAGCGCGGTGATCGTGATGCGAGCAGAACGGCAGGCGTGCAATTTTCTTCTCTCTCTCTTCGGCCGCACCAAAACCGGCCTCGACCGCAGAATGGCGGACGAGTGTCTGGAGACATGCGATGTGGGGGCGCGAACCGATCATCAGAATAACAGGTTGGCGCGCTCCCGGGAGACTGAGGAATTGACGAGGGGGCGGCGCGACCTGGCGGGCACGGGGCGGACGGAGTCGGAGGCGCGTTCCAACTCTTTTTAGGTTTGTTCGCCGAATCTGGCGTCGTGTCGGACTGGCCGAGATTCACAGCGTTCGCCATCAACGCAGACCGCGGAAGAAAGGTGAGAAGAAGCCGGGAGTGCCGCCCGCGGTGAAATGGACATCCATGTGCGTGACAACTTTCTACCGCGCCCGACTGTGCGGACAACGTCCTGGTCGCGTCCGACTCATACAGCAGCGCTGACCCTGACGTAATGTGCTCTCCCCGCTCGGTGACGATCAATTCGGGCTTTCGAATAAGTCGGTGCGGGTGACAGTGCAGGCGGGAACGTACTACAGCAACGTGTTGGTCCGGGTGCGCAGTGTGGGGCTCTGGCAGCACTACAGATATTAGGACTCGCGTATCGGGCCAGCGTGTCACCGTCGAGGCACGAGGCACCGAGAGCAGCGGAGCACTCGTACCTCGCGCCTCGTCAAACCGGGAGCGCTCACCGCGGCGGGTGGCGACGCGAACAGCCCCAGCGCGACCATCCACGCGCAATCGCCCTCGTCACATTTGACGGGTCGAGCTCCGCGAATTCGACGGGAGTACACGGGCACGGTCGCAGATCGGATCACGTGACGCGTGCCGCCGCTCGGTCCGTGTTGAACGGCAGCGGCGATGGTTCACCGGCGGAGGAGCGTCGTCCGCACGAGGCCGTCTTTACCACGCTGCAACGCGGCATTGCGGCCGATGAAAATTCCCGGCGCAGCGGACGTCGGTTCTCCTTGCTGCGTGCCGAC